>JBLINY010000026.1:0-49563 GCA_047638695.1 Acidimicrobiales bacterium
GACGGGGAACGGGTGGTTCCGCACTTGGCTGCCGATCCGAGAAGGAGACACTGTGCGCAGAGGGATACTGGCCAGTGGCGGCGACGCTCCAGGCATGAACGCCGCGACCAGCGCGGCCACTCTGGTCTCCCTCGCCCTGGGTCACGAGCCGATCGGTGTCCATCACGGCTACCGCGGCCTGATCGACGATGAGCTCGCGCTCCTCCGGGCGCTCGACGTCGCTGATGCGCTGCGAAGTAGGGGCACTCTTCTCTAGTCGGCACGCTTGCACGGAATTCCTCGACCCCGCGGTCCGTCAATCGGCCCGCCAGACGCTTGACCACGCCGGCATCGGAGGCCTTGTGATGATCGGTGGCAACGGCTCACTCGCCGGTGCAATGCATCTCAGCGATCCTGCCGAGGCCAGTGACTGGGAGGCGGGCGTGGTCGGAATCCCGGCCTCAATCGACAACGACATTGCGCTAACGAGCCTGTCGATCGGGGTTGACACCGCGACGCGTCGTCGACGCCATCTTCGTCGCCATCTGCCCGGGGTGGCTCACAAAAGGCGGTGGTGATCTATTCGAGTCTGCTTTTCCGCCGATTGGACCGCGCTGCTTCAGGTCTCGTCGCCCGCTCCATAGTTGGTGATCTGGATCGCCCCGGCAGTTGACCGTACTCATCGGTCAGCTTCTGGTGACTGCATTGGTTGCTGCGGTGTTTCCGGGACGACTTCCGGATGTCCTTGGCGTCGATTAGAAGGCACTCACGCGGTCGTAAATCTGATCGGAGAATCTGGTCGTCAGAGGTCCCAGAATCGCGGTGATGAGTACGTAGCCCGCAGCGAGCGCACCGAGGGCGGCACCGTCGGCCAGCCCAGTTCCGAGCGCTGCAACGACGATCGCGAATTCGCCCCGCGCAATCAGCACGGTGCCTGCGCGTAGCCGACCACGGGGTCCGACACCTCGGCGACTCGCCGCAAACCATCCGGTCGCAACCTTGGTGAATGCGGTCACGACCGCCAGGCCCAAAGCCCATGCGGCCACGTCTATAAGTTCGACCGGGTCGATCTGGAACGAGAAGAAAACGAAGAATGTCGCAGCGAAGAGATCACGCAGCGGGGCGATGAGCTCCATCGCTCTTTCCTCGGTCCGCCCAGAGAGTCCGAGTCCGACAAGGAAGGCGCCGATCGCACCGGAGACCTCGAAGAGTTGCGCAGTGCCTGCGACCAAAAGCACGAGACCCAACACGCCCAGCAGGACCGATTCATTCGAACCGCTCCCTATCTGGAAGCTCAGGTAGCCGCCAAAGCGCAGTGCGGACAACATGATGATCGCCACGACGACCAGTGCTATCACTACGCTGGTGAGAGTTTCAAAGAAGGTTCCGCCGACGATCAATGCTGCAACTACGGGCAGGTAGACCGCCATGGCCAGGTCTTCCATCACCAGCACGTTCAGAACGGGTGGTGTCTCCCGGTTGCCAACGCGTCCGAGGTCGGCGAGGACTTTGGAGATGACGCCGGACGACGACACCCAAGTAACGCCGCCGAGCAGCACGGCTGCAAGCGGTGACCATCCGAGGAGCAGACCTGCACCGAGACCGACACCGGCGTTTAACACCATGTCGACGAGACCTGATGGCAGTCCTCGTCGTAGGCCATTACGCAGCTCCTCGTCGGTGTATTCGAGACCGAGAGTGAACAACAGGAGCAAGACGCCGATTTCGGCGGCCAGAGAGACGAAGTCTTCGCTCACGTCGAGCTTGGCGATGCCTCCTTCGCCGAAGGCAAGTCCAGCGATCAGATAGAGGGGAACAGCGGTGATGCCAAGTCGAGCTGCCAGGCGCGAGATCACACCCAGCCCAAACACAACAGCGCCGATTTCTAGGAATGCGATGGCGGTTTCTGTTGAGCCGGCGGCAAAGATCACTGAGTCAGTGTTCGAGAAGAGAACGAAGCGTTAGCAGCCCTTCGTGGGTACCAACGGCGACCAGAACATCGCCTGCCGACAGCACGAAGTTGGCGTCGGGTGCTGGTATGGGCTGGTCGTTACGCATGACAGCGACGATCGATGCTCCCGTCTTTGTTCGAAACTTCCCAGCCCCGATTGACGCTCCAGCGAAACTGGATCCTGCGGTGAGCTCAACCCACTCGATAGCGAGGCCTTCGATGTCTTGACGAATGCCGACGACGGTTTCGGCGACGTGGCTGACCCCGAGGATCTCGGCCAACGTTTGCGTATCCGGTTCCGACAGCGTCACGACTGAGGCGCACGCGTCGGGGTCATTCTGTTCGTATGTCATGACTTCACGACGACCATCGTGATGAACAATGACGGCAAGGTCGGATCCGTCTTCAGTGGTGAACTCGTGGCGAACTCCGACCCCTGGCAATTTCGTTTCTCGGACCACAGACATGACAAAAGGCTAGGGCGACATTCTGCACATGCGGAGGTCGGCCCCTATCGAGGTGGACTCGGCTGCTTGACCGGGCCCTACTGCCAGATCGCTTTCGGTCAACGTAGGTTCTCAGTCCTCGGAATCGGTTGCTCGGCCATCTGTATACCTAGGATGACGAGCCAAGAGCGCTGGGGGCGGGTCGTTCGGAGGGGCTTGCAGCCGACGCGGTTGCCTCGCTTGGCAGTGCGTGTGACGGGTCGGCGGTGCAACTGAACATCTATGTCTCGCCGTTTTCGGGGTTGGCAGTCTTCACGCCGTTCTTCAACACATGGTTGGTTGCCCCGTTTACAGCATGGCCCGAGGCCCGACCTTTCCTCATCCCGAAATTCGGGACCATCGCCGCTCGGGCTGTGATCGAGGCGGTTGGAATCGAAACACGAGGACGGGCCGGATCCACACGACAGATCGCCTGGCGTGACTGGTGGACTCATAGGGAGCTCGGAGAGCTGGGAGTTTCCTGCTCAGGTACGCGGTCAGCCATCATGAGCGAGGTCTGCTGGCAGTGCTTGGCGGAAAAGCCCAGCAGGGACTGGGGCGCCGCATCGGATGAGTGCTAGCTGCCACGCCGGAGAGGCGCCAAGGGCCCATCGGAGGGTGCCGGTCGCTGAGGTTCCGATTGTCCTGGCCTGCGGTGAGGACGTGAGGCGAAGTTGTGTTTGAAGCTCTGCCGGAATGGTGTGCACGGCTGCGTCGAAGAGCAGGCGGTAGGCGATCTTGACTGGTGGGGAGAGTGGTGGTTTGCGGAGGAATCCAATGGCGGTCGTTTGAGCGGTTGTCGTGCCCCGGTCGGGATGGTTGAGAATCCACTCGGCGAGAGCGGCTTCTGTCTTTGGTAACGGAGCGGCCCCGAGTAGCTCGCCGATCAGCGCTTGTTCGGCCACGAAACGGTCGGCCTCCGCCGTCGAGAGCCGCTTGGGACCGAAGGCTTGGAAGGAGGCGAGGAAGGAATCGGTGGGGACGTTGTGCACCCAAGCTGCCAGCTCTGGGCGAGACGCGCTGTAGGCCCGGTTTCGTTCTGAAGTTCCTGTCACGGGTTGGTGTGCATGGCGGACAACCTTCACCGCCGCTTCGACTTGGGGCATCGACCCGTAGGTGGTCTCGGTCACGTAGACGGAGGTTCGCGACAACCGGCCGAGGGGATCCGACCGGTAGGTCGAGTGATCTTCGACTCCGGCAACGACCTCGGGATGAGCCGACTGAACCAGAAGGGCACGGATGCCTCCGATGAAAACTGCTGCGTCGCCGAGCACTCTCCATGAAACTGAGTCGGGTCCAAGCAGCCCCTGGTCGCCTAGATTGTCAAGTGTGTGTTCAAGGGCGGTCGGGCCGTGCGAGAAGAGACCAGTCATGCTTGCCACGACGGCGCCTCGAACACAGCGCGTCAGATCTGCGGGTGATGATATCATCGACGCCGATCTGACCCCGTGGATCTGGCTGCTTCTACGAGCCCCGACGCTCGGGTTCCTGAGATAAGACGGTCGGACATCTCGACACGATGTCACGGAACGTCGGCTCGGCACGGGCCGTGGCGCCAACTTGGAGTCCATGTGACAGAGGGCCACGTCCAGTTCGCATCTCGGGAACCGCCGACGACCGAAGAGAAGACTGCGGGAATCTTCGTAGGCCTTTGGGTTCCATCGATCCACTCTTTGGGAAGTTGCTTCTCGCACCGGTCGAATCACCAGCACACCTCCAGACTCAAGCCGTGCGGTCATGAGCGAGACGGTGATCGCTGCCCGAGGTGAGTTCCGACGGCGAGAGGATCGATTCGAATCCGTCATCGAGTCCATCGAGTCCAGCGGAGCACTCGTATCGCTACGGCCGTTCACCCGGCAGGATTGAACTAACCAACGATGCGAGTGACTCCATGGAGTCGAACATCGACTGAGCGTGGCGGCGTGAAGGGTCGAGGTCGTCCAGAAGCTCGATTCCCAAGAAGAGAGCACTCATGGCGTCGGCGATTTCACGAGCGGGGACGATCTGCGCGATTGGCGAGTCACCGACAACTCTCTCGATTGTGTCAGCCAGCATCTCGCTCCATGGCTCGAGTGCGGCGTACAGCTTCGGCCCCATCTCGTCGTCGCCTGCGGCTCCAGCGAAGGCTTGAGCCAAGACGGTCATGTTCTCGCTGGTCGTGTCGTCCTCGTGTAGCTCCCGGGCGACACGGACAAGTTCCAGCAAGGTTGTGGCGTCTTCGAGCGCCGCTTGATGACTCTGCATCCGCCGTGTGCCCATCTCGGAAACGGCGGCAACGATTGCGTTAGCGACGGAGCCAAAGTGATAGAAAATGAGCGCCTGATTGAAGTGCCCTACTCGAGCGATAGCCCTCGCACTGGTCCCAACGACTCCTTCCCGAGTGAGCGTGGTCAACGTTGCTTGGACTATTCGAGCCTTGGTAGCGTCGCCGGTGGCAGTCGTTTTCGGATTGGCTGCTGTCATTCGAATCTCGGTGCACTCAATCGTGGGCTTCTTCGCTGCTCAGTACCATGCGTTGCGCCAGCTGCTTCCACATCACCTTGTGGATTGGCAACAAGACCCACCAATAGGCACGTCCGGCGATACCACGTGGATGAAATCGAGCGAGTTGGCGCAGCTGAGTTTCTCCGGTGGGCGTTTGAGCGATGCGCCATTCGATCCAGGCATTTCCCGGGACCTTCATCTCTGCCCGAAGTCTGAGAAGCGCTGGCGGTTCGTAGGCCTCGACCCGGAAGAAGTCGAGCGCGTCACCTACTCGCAAGTCGTCGGGGTGCCTCCTCCCACGTCGCATCCCGACACCGCCGATGATCTTGTCGATCCATCCCCGAAGCGTCCAAAGTAAGTTAGCCACGTACCAGCCGCGCTGACCGCCAACACCTGACACGGTTGCGAAGAGCTGGTCGGCGCTTCGGGTGGTGACCACCTCCTGAATGTCCTGGTAGATCGTACCTCCCGCCCAGTCTGGGTCTTGGGGCATGGGAGATGCCGCAGTGCCGGCGGGGGCGCTATCCATCCAACTGGTCTGGATTTGCATATCGCCGGCCATGGTCAGCGCTCGTTTGATGGCCTGGTCAAGCGTGAACGGGTCGCGCTTGATGACACGACGGATGTCGCGTTCCGGGCTCACGACGACGTCGTTGATGAGACTGTCGACCAGCGGGCGAGCCAGCCCATATGGCAGCGGCGTCACCAGGTTCACCCAGTGCGACGACAGGCGCGGAGTCAGCACGGGCACTGGAAGAATTAGCCTTGTCCGCAGCCCGGCACAAGCCGTATACCGGTCCATCATGTCCCGATAGGTCAAGACGTCGGGGCCGCCGATCTCGAATATCACATTCTTGGTCTCGGGTAGATCGAGCACGGCCACGAGATAGTGAAGAACGTCGGCGATGGCGATGGGCTGACATCGGGTTGTTGTCACCCAGCGTGGGCAGATCATGGCGGGAAGCACGTCGGCGAGATTGCGAAGCATTTCGAATGATGCGCTGCCGGAGCCAATGATCACTGCTGCCCTGAGTTCGGTGACCGGAACGGGGCCTGACGCCAGAATCTGGCCCACTTCGTGCCTGCTTGCGAGGTGACTCGAGAGACCTTCGGGGTCGTCTTCACCCAATCCACCGAGATACACGATTCGTGAGACGCTGGTCTTCTCGGCCGCGGAGCGGGTATTTTCGGCGCCGATTCGGTCGCTCTTCTCGAAGTCGCCGGAGTGTCCCATGGCGTGAACGAGGTAGTACACAGCGTCCATTCCGGTCAATGCCTCTTCGACCGAAGCCTGATCAAGAACATCTGCCGCCATGACCTCGACGTTTGGTCGCCATTCAAACCCCGAGAGCCGTTCGGGCGTGCGGGCCACGCAGCGGACCTCATGCCCGGCATCGAGAAGTGCAGGTATAAGCCGCCCGCCTACGTATCCAGTGGAGCCAATTACTGCGACCTTCACGTGACTGCCCCTGGTCTCTCGGCGAGTGTTCGAATTCTCTGCAGCGCAATCCGGCAGACGAGCCCGTATGGCGCCGCTGACCAGGGGACACCGAAGCTGACTCGGCACCGATCCGAACCTAGTGGTTCGATTCGGTGATCGGTGGCGTCGATGCCACCGACCTTCCAGGCCCAGTGTGAACCTTCCGCATAGCTGGTGATCTCGAACCCAAGTCGGATCCCGAACACCGTGGTCACAACACCCGTCGTGCCCTCGGATAGCTGTTCTCCTTCGAGCTCAGCATACTTCACACTCGGACCCCACTGTGGCCAACTTCGCGGCTCTACTAGCAAGGGCCAGACGTCGACCGCAGCGGCGTCGATGTCCTGATGGATCCAGAGTTTTCTCATCAGATCAGCGTCGATCGGTGGGCGGCATAGTCAGCTGGATCTCATGGCAGTCGGAGCTCGGTGATTGTGGCTGTGGAGGGGTCAAGGCCCAATCGTTCATAGAGGTTGGTCGCGAAGTGTTGCCCCGTCGTTCGCATCGTCGTCAATATGATTGGTTCCACCGCGTGTCGGGACAAGCGCGGAAGCGGTAGTTCGACCGACAGAGTCAGATCGACCTTCAGATCGGTCGATTTAGGTCCTAGGAGCGTGACATCGTAGATTCCGTCGACTGCAGCTCGCTCCTTGGTTCCTCGAGGGGGATTGTGGGTGAAAACGATCTGGCGCTCCTCGGTGAACTGCATATTCTCCGTGAACGTTGCCTCCAATTTGATCCCGAGTGCCTCGATCCCGTTGAGCGTCCAAAGCCACTCTGATCCGGAGGCCTCAATCGACCGCACGAGAGGTGTCAGTTCAGCAAGAGTCGCGGGATTCGTAAGTATCTCCCAGATCTGTGTGGAAGCGACAGGGAGCGTCGACTGTGAAATCGTGCGAGCAGAAAACCAAGCCACAGCGCGGTTGTAGCACCCGCATGTCTCGGCCGACGACCCCGGGGCTTGGACTCGCGATCGATAACTCTGCGTCGGTCAGCTCTCGGCAGAAGCTGGCAACGTTTTGAGCTCTAACCAGTCGACCAATCGTTGGCGTTCCTCGTCGCTTGTGGAGGTCCAGGGCAGGTATGAGGTTCCGCGAGGCTGACGGTCGAGCCAGAACTGGCCGGGCTCAACATTGCCCCCGCCGGTTGCGGCCAGCCACACCATCGTGTCGGCTCCTTGTTCGGCGGATCGCAGAAGGGGACCCATGACTTTCCCGAAGCCGGGGAGGCCGGCGTCGACGCCGGCGGTGTCGACCCATCCTGGGTGCACGGTGTGCATGATGACGTCGGGTGCCCAGTCGGGAGCCAAGTGGGCGACGAGCTCTACCTGACCCCGCTTTGCCTTCGCATAGGCGATCGCTCCACGGAACTTTTCTTCGGAAAGCTCGATGGTTTTCACGTCGAGCTTCTGCGTGTACATGCCACCCGATGACATCCACAGGACTCGAGCGCCAGTATTGAGATAGGGCCGGAGATCTCTCGTCAACAGGTAGGGGCCGACAAGATGTGAGGCGAGGGTTAGCTCGGTACCCCGGCCGTTGGTCCGGTATTCATCTGACAGTGCTCCTGCGTTGTGGATGAGAATGTCTATGCCGCCCTCCACCTGGCCAAGTTCGTTGACAAATGCGATACATGATTCGAACTCTCCGGTGTCGAGCTCGTGACCAATGGCCGACCCACCCCCGTTTGTTTCCATAAGTTCAAATGCAGCGGCGTCGGCTCGTTTCTTGCTGCGCGACGTCACATGAACGTCAGCGCCCAGTCGCATGAGTCCAGCGGCGGTTGCGTTCCCGATCCCCGATGTTGCGCCCGTGACCACGGCGGTTTGGCCCGTTAGGTCTTCGGCCGGTTCATCGAAATCGTGGAGGCGTTCTCGGATGCTGATGCCGATCTTGGTGAAGCTCCCGATGATGCTCGCCTCGAGCACTCCGTCGGCCAACTGTGCGAAAGTAGGAAGCTGCTTCATGAGACTTTCGTGCCGTTCAACATTCGGACCATGCCTTCGGCTGCCTTATCGCCAATCCTGTTGAACACCAGGGCGAACAGCGGATCGATCAATTTGAGCGGCCCGGAGAGCTTGATGACTGCGTCATAGCGGATGTCAGATCCATCGGGCGTTTCGGCAACCTCAATCGTGTCGTAGCTGCTGAGCAACGGAGAGTGAGCTTCGACTTTGGTTCGTTCGGGCTCGCGGAACTCGCTGATCTTGTAGCGGAGCGTCATGGTCGACAACTCGACGTCGTATTCGGCGCCGAGGCCTGCAGACTCACCGACGACCTGGGTAGAGGACTTGACGCCTGGATCCCAGTCTTCGAAGTTGCGTAGGTCGGCCACGTAGTCGAAGGCTTCCTGCTGGGACATTGGTGAACGAACAACGGTCGTGTATCGGGCCATGGTGGAAAGGTCTTTCTCTGTTCTTTGGGCGAGGTTGTTTGGGCGAACTCCGATGCTGCACCCGGCCTCGGCCCCATCCAAGCAGCGAGGTGCCTAAACACCGGTTCGCTTGTGGGAACTCCGATGGCCAACCGGCAGACAGCTCCACATCGATGGAGTCTTCCCGCGGCGCGAGCGGATCGAGCCCCGATGTCATGATCCGGCGTGAGTCACAAACCCTATGACATCTGGCCCGACAGTGATTCACCGCGGGCGGATTCAGTCGAGCTCCGAGCGGGCTCGTTCGATCAACTCGTCGAGGTCGTGTCCGGCGCCTCCGACGATTGTAGGGGTTCCCGCGGCCCGCAAGTCGCGTGCTGTGGAGTCGGCAACTCGCTGAATGTCAGGCTGGGTCACGGTGATGACCGCGAGTGCGACGTCGTGGTCAGCGCAAAAAGCGATGAGTTGATCGGCCGGTAGATCGGCGCCGAGGTGGTGGACGCGCCAGTGCTCGCTCCGCAGAGCGACGGTCGCCATCGTGGTCGGAAGTGAATGTAGATCGCCGGAGACCGCGGCGACGACGGCGACGCCCAGTCGACGCCCACGTGGGTTCGGCGCGAGCTCGCCGAGTAATCGTTCCACGATCGCGGTTGCTCGATGTTCGACCCAAATGGTCAAGGTTCCGTCGTGCCATTGCTGGCCGAAACGACGCAACGGCGGAACGAGTACTTCTTGGATGAGATCGACGATGGTCGTTCCTTCCTCGGCGAGTCGGCGTGCGGCCTTCGTTGCCGCCGTTTCGTCGCCCGACAGCAGCGCCTCGTACATCCTTTCGGCTGCATGGTCGAGTCTTATTGCCTTCGGCGGTGGCGGCTTCTTCGGCGTTCGACGAGTTTGGTCGAACTTGGTCATCTCGGCCCGCGAGACGAGGTAGCGGCCATCGATCATCTCAGCGGTGAGCCGGCCGTTGCGCACCCAGCGGTAGGCGGTCTGGTAGTGCACGCCAAGTTCGTCGGCCGCCGATTGCAGGTCGAGGTGTGCTTCGGCAGCAGAGTCCACGCCGCAATACTATCTGGCTCCAAGCATTGCGTACTAAATCATAATAAATAGAACTAAAGATCGCTAAGATCGGCGATCCTGACGGCGCGGCAGTTCATCAGTTCGTTGGACTCGCAGCTCCGCCCGACCCCCTCGAGGAGGTCCCATGTCGATTGCCGCCATGACTTCAGAGCCGATCGCGACCGAACTTAGATCTCTCGCTGACTCTGGTGATTACACACAGATAGTCCGCAGATCTGCCCAGCTAGCTTGTCGTGCGAAAAGGTCTGAGGACCCTGAGCAGCTTGTGAGTGATCTGGTGGCACTTGCCTCAGAGGGTTCGATCGCAGCGCTTATCGCAGTCGAGTCACTCGCAGGTATCCGGGATCCTCACGCCGACGACGCGCTCGTCGGCCTGTTGCGCAATCCTGAACAGATCGTTCGCCGGCACGCAGCCTGGCGTTTGGGCGAGCGCCAACCAACGCCAGATGCCTATCCCGCACTCGTGGACATGTTGACGCTCGGCGGCATCGACACAATGCATGCTCATCGAACGATGCGTCGATGGTCGAGTACCGACTCAACGTCGATCCTCCGGCTGGTTGTCGCGAAGCTGGTCACTTCTCGCGGCGCCGCGGAGCGAGCGCGTCTGGTCGATCTCCTCGGTGTGATCGAGGCCGATACTGATGATTTTCTTCTCATCGTGGCCTTGGATGCCAACGAGGCTTCGGCGGTTCGCAACTCGGCAATCGGCGCACTCGGTGAGCGCTCGGGTGATCGCATCGCCACCGCTCTCTCGCATCTGGCCGCGTCGGACGATGTGGTTGGTACCGCAGCCGCGCTCGCCCTGACGAGCGAGGAAAGCGTCTGCCCTTCAACGGCCAAGCACGACGGCAGCGTTCGACTTCGAGTCGCTCAGCTCGTCTTGGCCGAAGGTCTTGATGGGCAGCTCAGTCTTGGTGGCAAGGGCGACACCGGCGGTGTCGCGAGTTTGCTTGTGTCACTCGGCGAAGCCCTCGCCGATGTTTCCGATGTCGGTCACGTCCTCACAATCGGTCGCGGAGCACTCAGCGATGTCGTTGCCGGACCGCTGTCATCGAGTCGCTCGCCGCAGTCCTACGACATGGTCGCGTTCGGCGACGAAGCTCGTCCGGTTCAGAACCCCAGTGAATTCTGGGAACATCTCCCGGTCATCGAGCGCAGCCTTCGGCGTGTCCTGCGCCGTGCTGGGCCGACCGATGTTCTGCACTTACGCATGGCGGACGCAGGAACGCTTGCCGGAGCTGAGGTGGCAGCGACGCTCGGTATCCCCGTTTGTTTTAGTGTCGCCCCCGATCCACACAACGTGATTGATTCACTCCAGAGGCGTGGAGAACTTGATGACGAGTCGTTCGTGAAGCTCGCGACCGACACGCACGTGTGGTTCAGGGCGAGGATGGTCGAGCGCCTCACGAGCGATGCCGAAATGCTGGCGCTCTTCCCCCGGTCGCGGCCAATCGACTTCCTCGAGGACATCACGACGACGCAACCTGGCCAGCGCATCGCCACCATTGCTGAGGGCATAGATCTCCGACTGCTAGATCATGTGAGGACGATGTCCTCGGCGCCGGTCGGTTTCAGCCGGAGCGGGGACATCTTGGACGAGTTGGCGGCGTCGATCCCCGCCGCGCGGCGCCACCTCCCGCTGGCGCTGAGCGTTGGTCGGCTGAACCCGGTCAAAGGGATGGACCGTGTCGTAGCAGCGTGGACCTCTGACCCTCGATTGCAGCTGACCTGCAACCTCGTGATCGTCGGCGGAGACCTCGACATGCCGTCGGCCATCGAATCCACGGTCCTCGCCGAGATCGATCGAGCGATACCACCCGCCGATGAGCGGCGCGCCGGGCTGGTGTTGTTGGGTGGCCGACCGCGACTCGACGTGGCCCGCCTGCTCACCTCCGTAGCGGTCGGGCGAGTAGGCGCATGGTCTGGTGGAGGTGTGTACGTCGACGGTGCCCTCAAGGAAGAGTTCGGCTTGGCCGTTCTCGAAGCACTGGCCGCCGGGCTCGTTGTTGTAGCCCCCAGCACCGGAGGCCCCACCACCTATGTCGACCACGGTGACACCGGCATCCTGGTCGATCCCGATGGCGATCTAGCAGTCGCAATTTCGGATGCCTTCGACCTGGTCGATCGCCCAGGTCGCGCTGCCCGTGCCCGCTCAATGGTCGAAGAGGAGTACTCGATCGACACGATGGCTGCGAAGATGGTCGAGCTTTATCGACCGGCGATGGCGTTCAGGTGAGCCTGCTGGTCATCAGCCCCGACTTTGCTTCGCACTATGGCCCCTTGGCGGTCCTGGCCAAGGCGGCGAAAACCCATGGGCATCGTGTGGTTGTCGCAACCGGGCCCAGCCTGCGCCAGAGGGTGGAGGACGCTGGTTTCGAGTGGTGGCCGTTACGCCTGAGTCGCAGCACGAACAGCGGTATTGCGTCCGCCGATCCCGGCATCAGCAGGTTCATTGCCGCCACTCGCGTAGGTCCGATCGCCACAATTCGTCGTCAGGCGCTGGAGCGTGAGAAGGATCTGCTGTGGGAACCCGAGCGCGTCGCCGTCGAAGTGGCCGCTCTCTGCGATCGGCTCGAGCCAGATCGTGTGTTGGTCGATCATGTCTCGTTCGGATCGACGCTTGCCATGTATGCAACTGGTCGACCGTATGTGACACTGGTACCGGGCCACCCGAGCCAGCTTCCGGTCGGAACCGAGCGTTACGGAGTTCCCGCCACTTGGCCTTCGCTGCTCCAACCGAGGGTGTCACATCTTGAGGATCTCGAGACGGTGGTTGATCGGGTGACCGAGGCCTTCACGGCGCGGTGGAACTCGGCCCTTGCCTCTGTGGCACCACACCGAACACAGGTCGACGATGCGTTTCGCGTTCACGGTAATCGGGTCCTGTACAACAGCGTTCAATCGATTCCAGACCCATTCAACGCGAGTGGGCTCCGAAAGGACCATCGCTTCGTCGGGCCTCTCGTGCGCGACGAGCAACTTCCGGACGAGTTCGCTGCGTGGTCATCTCGAACCCACGACCGGCCGCAAGTCTTCGTGGCCCTCGGCACGTTCCTGTCGCACCGAAGCGACGTGCTCGCTCGGATCGCCGATGCGCTTCAACACATCGGCGTCCGCGCCGCCATCGCATCGGGTGCGACTAAACGAGACACGCTGGGTCACTTTCCAGATGACTGGATTGTCGCCCCGCAGCTTCCACAGGTGGCGATGTTGGCCAGCGCCGACCTCATCGTGCATCACGGAGGGAACAACAGCGTTCAGGAGGCGCTGGCGGCGGGCGTCCGCCAGGTGGTTCTCCCGTTCTCGACCGATCAATTCTCGAATGCTGCCGATCTGGAACGGTTGGGATCGGCATGCGCCATGTCGCCCAACGAGTCGACCGTTGCCGAGCTAGCGGCTGCGATCGGCGGTGGTCTGAATGCTGCTCGACCGGAAGCCAGCGCTTGCTTGCATGAGGCTCAGCTCGTTGGTGCATTGTTCGACTGAACCTGCGCAAGGCACCCGACACGGCGTCGGTCAACCAGCGGACAGCACGCCGCCGCTTTCGGACAGGGTCTGGCCCACCTTTCCCCTGATATGGCCTAGCAACGGGGACCCTTTCGGATCATCGTCAGGCAAGTGCCGGTCTTCGGCAATCCCGAGTTAGACACGGAGAGAAGGACATGTCAGTGAAGTGGGTAGGCAAATGGATCCAGCGAATCATCGCCGGAGTGAGTGCAGCAGTAGCCATTCTTGTTGGCACAGCGATTGCAGCATCAGCGGTCGAGTTGATCTCGATCCCGATCGACGGCATCGTCGTTGGCGTCGAAGGCGACGTGATCCTGGTTGCAACTGCGGAGGTCCCGGTCGAGTTTGTCGGCCAAACCTGTGAAATCGTGGGTGAAACGGACAACCAAGAGTCCATCCACGACAGCAACGACTTGTTGATCGTCAACGGTGGCCAGACCCTGGTGGTACCAAACTTCGAGGACGAAGGATTCATAATCCACCAAGCCGGCGAGTTCGACGAAATGTCCCCGAAAATCGATGTCTTCGTCCGGCTCGGTCCGGACGGCGTATCGAGCGGCGGATTCCGAGTGATTGTCGATTGCGACAAGACGCCTCCAACCACCGGTCCTGTAACCACTACCGTGCCCTCAACCACAGCTCCACCAACCACACAGGCCCCAGTCACCGAGACATCGACCACAGAGCCTGAGGTCGATCCGCAGGGCCCGATTACAGCGGTCGAACCCAAGACCGACATCGCAATGACCCCGTCGTCGACCACAACCGCCCCTCCACCGGCCGGACCCGCAGTGTCGAGCACAGACACGCTGCCGGTCACCGGTTCGACAACGGCTTGGTTCTTAGCTGTTGGAGCTGGCATGGTCGCCGCAGGTCTGCTCACTCGGAAAGTCGCCGGCGTTCGCCGGTAAGGAGCGAGGTCTGTAAAAGCTGGAGCATTCCCGCCCTCCAACCGCCATCGAACTCTGGAAGTTCGTTCTGCAGGCCCGCACGGCCGCCCCGTCTAGGGGCGGTCGTTTTCGGCCGGAAGCACCGTCACCCCAACTCTGGTGGTCTTCCTCGCTGCTTGGTCTGCGCAGGCGAGCGGTTGACCGTCGCCAAATGCAACAGCGTCAGGCGTCGAGTCCGGCCTCAGTTGGCGAACGCTTTCGATTGGCAGCGATAACCTCACGCCCGGGTTTTCCTGCCAAGTACGAGCGAGCTGGGTCAACGACGAACTTTCCACGCAACGCCTCGCGCCCGACGAGCATGCGGAAACCCATCTCGTCTCGACGTGCAAGCGTCAGATCGACCTCATGAGTGGACTCGCCGATACGAAGCGATGTGCGGAGGACGGGGCGCTCCTCGCTTTCGCCGCTGGAGCTACGAATCGAGCGCCACTCGAAGATGGGTGTCTCTACCAGGTGGCCGTTGTTGTCCGACCGCTGCCACGGGTGGACAGAGAACCTCGCCCAATCTTTGCCATCTCGGGTGAATGTCTCGAGATCGAATGCGTGAAGCGCCGAGGACCGAGCTCCTGTATCGATCTTGGCCTTGACCCATGCAGTGTTGAGATCGGGGAGTCCGACCCACTCGCGCCACCCGACTGCTGTCTTGTCCGCTGTCATGACCTGAGGGTGGTCCATCTAGTCGCTCGTGAAGTTCCGATGAGGTTGACAAGATAGTCGGACAAGCGCTGCCGTCCACCAACTATGGGTGCTGAGACCTCACTCAAACACTCACTCACTCACTCGCTGTTGGTGGGCGTATGCCGACCTGGGTGATCTTCCGCCCCTCGCGTCTCTTTACAGTCAGTTCGAATTCGTGATGGTGCACCACGTCGCCGACGTTGGGAACTTCTCCGGACTTGGCCAATAGGAGCCCGGCAATGGTGACGACGCCGTTGTAGTCGAAGGCCGGCTCGTCGAGTACTTGGCGGAGATCGCTCAGCGGTGCCTCGCCCGGCACGGTCATTGAACCATCGCTGTGTCGTACGATCAGGTCCTGCGTTTCGTCCTCCATGATCTCGGCGATGACATCATCGAGCGAGACGAAACCGACGGTGGTTCCGAACTCGTCGATAACCATCGCGGCGTGCGTGTTGCCCAGCTTGAACTGCTCGAGCAGGTCTTCGGCTGGCGTGGTGGCGGCCACCACTGGAAGCGGCCTGGTGATGTCTCTGAGTGAACTGAGGGAGCCAAGCCGGTTCGCACGAATGAAGTCCTTGATGTGCAACATGCCAACCACGTGATCGAGGTCGCCGTCGATTACTGGATAGCGGCTTCGTTGTGAGCTGCTGATCAATGCAGCCACGTCTTGTGCCGCCGCTGACACGTCTATGGCCTCGATGTTGCTCCGAGAGATCATGATTTCTTCGGCTAGACGGTCGTCGAGGTCGAAGATGTTGCGGATCAGATCTCGCTGTAGTTGGCCGAGCTGACCGCTATGGGCCGACTCATCGGTCACGATGGACAGCTCATCGCTGGTGTGAAGCGACAGCTGCTTGTCTGGTTCAGGGATGCGCAGCGATCGCATGAGAGCGAATGCAATTGAGTTCAACACCGCAACCATGGGGCGGAACAACGTACTGAACACACGCATGATCGGGTTGAGCCGGACGCTGACCGCCTCGGGTGCTTGCAGGGCAAGCGCTTTGGGAATCATCTCGCCGAGCACAACATGCAGGAACGTGATGGCCGAGAGGGCAACGATGAAGCCGGCCGTGTGTGATGCCGACTCGGAGAAACCGAGACCTTCCAGGGGCTTGTACAACCAGTGGGCTACTGCCGGTTCGCCGTACATGCCTAGCCCGATCGAGGCCAGCGTGATGCCGAGCTGAGCAACAGCAATGTAGCTGTCCTTGCCAGCGTGGCGTTCGAAGACGTCAACCAACCATTTGGCCGCGTCGCTTCCATCGTCGGCAATTGCCCGGAGTCGGCTGAGGCGAGCGCCCACCAAGGCGAACTCGGCTGCCACGAACAAGCCGTTCATGATTACCAGGAGGATGATCGCAGCGATCGGGAAGGCGTATTCACCGATCATCGCTTGTCGTCACCCCGGAGAAAACTGATTCGTTCGATGGCATTGCCGTCGACCACGTCGATCCGCACCGCCAGCGAGTCATCGCCCAGCGAGACGTGCTCTCCGATGACGGGCATGCGTGACAGTTGATGCCAGATCAGGCCACCGATGGTGTCGACGTCCGTTGTGGGCAGTGACAAACCGAACCGGTGGTTCAGGTCATCGAGCAGCACCTCGCCGGACACCGACACACGACCGTCGACCTCGGCAATTGGATCGGGATCGACGTCGAATTCGTCGCGAACCTCGCCGAAGATCTCTTCGAGGGCGTCTTCCAAGGTGACCAAGCCGGCGACGCCGCCGTACTCGTCGATCACCAGAGCACAGTGTTGTTCACCTTCGTTGAGGCGACCCCAGAGGGCTGGAACTGACAGGGTCTCGGCCACCTCGAGAATCGGCTTGCTGATCGAAGCCACGGTTGCCGACGGGTTCTGCTCGGATCCGACATAGAGCCCACGAAGGTTTACGACGCCTTTGACGTCGTCGGTCGATGCCCCCCACACAGGAAACCGGCTATACGGACTCTCGACGACCTGATCGAGCGCCGTGTCGATTGCATCGTCGGCGCTCACCCCCACCAATCGCCGTCTTGGCGTCATGATCTCGCGAACGCTTCGCTGCTCGATATTGAGCACGCCGGCAACCATGTCTCGTTCGGCTGCGTCAATGAGGCCACCGGCGGCGCTCTCCTCGATGAGGGCTGCGAGTTCCTCTGGCGAGTGAACGTGAGCGTGGCTGTGTTCCGAATTCAGTCCAACGGCGCGCATGATCGCGAACGCAGATCCGTTGAAGACCTTGACCAGTGGGCGAAACAGCACCTGAGTTACCTGCATCGGGCGCAACGTGGCGATGGCGAGGCGTTCCGGATAGCGCAACGCCGCTGTCTTGGGTACCAGCTCACCCAGAATGACTTGGAGCGATGTGATGATGACCAAGGTCACAAGTACGGCAACAATTCGAGCCGAGGAACCGAAAGCCGACTCGAACATTGGTGTGAGGCGGGCCTGCCCGAGGGCACCAGCCACAAGACTGCTCAGGGTGATGCCGACCTGGCAGGTCGCGACGTAGTTGTCCAGAGAGACTGGGTCACGGACGATCTCGAAGAGCTTCGACGCCGAACGATTGCCGTCCTGCCCCAATGATTGGACACGGGACTTTCGGCTACCGACGGTGGCGAACTCGGCCGCTACGAAGAGGGCGTTGAGCGCCAGCATCAGGGCGATGGCAGCGATGGTGATGACTCCGCTCAAGAGGCTCCATCCTATGGTCACACCCTTGCTGGCGACCGCAGATCAGCAACATTGGTCAGATCACTCATCGCCGCGCCTATCGGAATGAGGGGGCCCTGCGGTGGCATTTCAACTCGCCTAGCAAGGCCGACCTGTTCAGCGGCGCCGGGTTCTCCGTAGCGGGGTGGCAGCGGCGGCGTACAGCGATCCGACCATCAGCACTGGTGCTCGCGTGGCCTCGGCCACTCCCTTGCCGATGGCTGACCCCGCTCTGCGGGCCGAAAGGGTCTGGATCCAACCGGAGGCAGCGAAAATACCGAGCGACAGCAATGTGATGATGGCCATGACGATGGCGACTACCCACCATCCCCATGGCTTTTCGATCAGTGGCATCTGGACGAAGTTCATGCCGAAGAAGCCGACGACGAGTGTCAGTGGAAACATGACGGCGGCATAGATAGTCAGTACCCGGCTTACTTCTGTCGCGCGGCGGGCCTCGGCGCCGTGGTAGGCATCGAGGGCATCTGAGAGACCGGACCGTGCTGCTTCGAGGTCGCTGAGCAGAACTTCGGCTACGTCGCGGGCGTCAGCGAACCGGCGGCGTCCAGTTTCTGAGACCAGCGAAGACTCGATCCGACGGAGCTCTAACAGAACGTTGCGCTGCGGTCTCGCGATCCGTCGGATTTCAGTCAGGCTCGATCGGAGGGCGGTAATCTCGGCGACCGTTTGCGGATGGGCTTCGAGCGCTCGTTCGACCACGCCGTCCAAGTGGTCGTCCAGGAGATCGACGACTGCGACAAGCCGACGAGTCACCAGATCGACGAGTCGGGCCAGCAGTTCATCCGGTCCTCCGTGGCCGAGTTCGGGGCTTCGTTGAAGTTCCTTCCAGAGACGATCCACGGCCATCGATGCTGTGGATCTGACTGTGACAAGCGTGTCTGCGGTGAGGAAACAGTTGATTTCTGAGATCTCGAGGTCGTCCACCGAATCGGCGCTCAGACCATGGACAACTACTCCGAGGTGATGGCCGAAATCGTCGAGCTTCGCTACATCAGTGTCTTCGAGGGCGCCACGCACTGCTACCGCATCGAGATCGAGGGCGACGGCGATTCGATCAAGTTCTTCGGCGTCTACTGGTAAGTACAAGTCGAGCCATCGCCAACCGGTTTTGGTCGGGTCGGTGAGAGCGGCATCCAGCGAACGCTCGACCGCAGTCGAGTTGTCTTCGACTGGGCGGGTCAGTGCGCGGACTTCCATATTGGTCAGTGTCGGCGATCGCTGTGCCGAAGGGGCGGACGTTCGAGATTCACCTGTCTCGGAATCCCATCCCGTCGAGAATTCTGGGGGCAAACTTCTCGACTCGAGCTCTTCTCGTCTTTGCTTGCTTGGCTCCCGAGATGTGCAGGTTGTACTCGCGTTGTCAACCAGGGCTGAGGGACTCAAACGCCGCCCTGAAGACGGTGTCGTTGTCGAGACGATGTTGCAGCTCGTCGGCGAGGGCGGCTGCGGAGTCCTTCAACAACGCGCCCTTGAAGAACCTGAGGGCCCGGAAACCCTTCATCTCCCGCAAGATGACGATGTTCTTGTCGGCCTTGGAGTAGCAGGGCTTGCCAGGTTGCCATGTCCGGCTCGATGGCGATGAATGTCCGACTGCGGCCGCGGTGACGTCCCTTACGTGTCACCTATCTGACCTATTCGACGAGCAGTTCGGTGTTCATACTCACTGAGGACGCAGCGTGCGTCGTGAGGTTCCTACGGAGAACGAGCGTATGGAAAAGACGATCACTATCAGCCGAATGGCCGAGCGGCCCTATGGAGCGATTGCCGATCTGCTCGAGGCCAATCCAGCAGCGATCATGGCTGCGGCCGCGGAGCAGGCGGTGGCTGCGGCCAACGAGGTCGTGGTTCATGTCGAGGGCAAGTGGGCGTGGTTTGATTTGAATGAAGATGTGAGAGCGGAGCTCGGCCAGCTTGACAGGGGAGCAGCGATGGCTCGCCTCCCAATCTCCTGGGGGGCCGACAAGCACAAACGTCTTCTACCTAGTTTGAAGGGGAACTTGTCGGTGATGAGTTTGTCGGCGAAGCATTCCGAGATCAGCTTCACCGCCTTGTATGCCCCACCGCTCGGCCTTTTCGGTGGTGTGGAAGACTTTCTGCTCGGTAGACGTATTCTCGAGCAGGTCATCGGCCGCTTCCTCGACGAGGTCGTCGCCCACCTCGAAGATCAGCTCCCGGACAAGAGATTCTGAGGGCTTCCACTGAACGGTTGTGGGATGTGACCGCCGATGGGCGGTCACCAAGGAAACCAGCACCGCTTATGGCCAGAACAGGATCGATGCGGACACGTTGTAGGACGACGATGCCGGCCACGGTCCAAACTACGGCCGCCAATGGCAGCTCGTCTCGCCATGGCAACAAACCCAGTTGCAGGGCTGGCCTCGCCAACCTGGTGAGCACGAAGGTTCCGACGAGAACGGATGCAACGACGATGAGATCGAGCGTTGAGATTCCTTGGTTCTGTGATTGGGCGAGCATTCGTGCTCCGTTGAACCTTCTTCCGGACTCCGGACTCCGGACTCCGGACTCCGGTCGCTAGTCGGCTATGTCGAGCCGTGCAGCTGCGGCGATGGCCTCGGCTCGATTCTGAACGCCGAGCTTGAGGTAGAGGCTCTGGAGGTGTCGGCGGACGGTCCGCTCGCTGAAGTATGTCTCTCTTGCCAGTTCCACGATCGTGCGGCCAGCGGCCACGGCCCGAAGAAGTTCGACTTCCGGGGGGGTGAGGTCGGTGCTGGGTTTCAGTCGCTTGGCCAGCACCGCCATGTTGTGCGCCGCCTGGAGCGGAAGCACGACTTCACCGTTCACCGCCGCGCTGATGACATCGACCGTGATTGCGCTCGATGTATCGACGTAGACGACCCCGCTAGCCCCGGCCGAAAGGGCTCTGATGTAGTCCTCGAGAAGTAGCTCGGGCAGAACGGCGACGACAACTCTGGAGTTGGTGGCGATCTCGTCGTCGAGAAGGGCCCACCGTCCCTCGGTGCCGCACAGCACCATGACCACGTCCGGATGGTCAACTTCGGCACCGAATCGGTCATGGATCCGTTGTTCAATCGCCTCGACGTAGGGGGCTGAACAGCCAATCAGTTCGATGGTCACGGAGGTCGAGCGTACAACCGGCCTATCCTAAGCGCCGTGTTGCGAGCGTATCGCTGCGCGCCTCGCGAGTCAGTCGTCCTGGTCGGCGGACAGCGGCTCGGCTGGCAAGTCACGGACCCGAGCTCGTCGTTTGCGTCGTGTCGGAATGAGCCCACGCATTTCTTCGAGGTTGCCGAAACAGAGCAGACGATCGTTGCCTTCGAGCTGGCGGGTGTTGCGCGGGTTGGGAATCACGGCCGTGTCTCGATGGAGGGAGAGCACGGTGATGTCTTTGTCTCGGAGGCCGGATTGTTCGATGGTTTGCCCGACGTATTCGGATTCCTCTCGGATGAGGAGTTCGGCGACTCCGTAGCCGGTGCTGACGGTGAGGCGTTGGCGAACGTCGAGTTCGGGGAAGGCGACTTGATTGTCGATGTAATCGATAATGGAACCGGCGATGTCGAGCCCCGTCGCTGTCTCGATTCCCTCGAGGCCTGGTGAGGAGTTCACTTCGAGGATGAGGGGTCCATTGTTACCTTCGAGGAGGTCGACTCCGGCTACCCGCAGGCCCATGATTTGGGCTGCCTTCACTGCTGCTTGTTCGAATGCTGGATCGATATCAATGGCTTCAGCTCGTCCACCGCGGTGAACATTGCTTCTGAATTCGTCGCCTACGGCTACTCGTCGCATGGCGGCTACGACACGGTCGCCGACGACGAGGGCTCGAATGTCGCGGCCGCGACTCTCGGCGATGAATTGTTGGAGGATGACGTTGGTGCCGAGGCTTTGGAGGGTTTCGATGATGGCTTCGGCGATCTTCGTGTCGGGAGCGAGGATGACTCCGATGCCTTGCGTGCCTTCGAGGAGTTTGATGATGACGGGTGCGCCACCGACTCGCGCGATGCCGGCGGATACGTCTTGGCGGTCGCGAACGAAGGTGGTTGATGGCATTGACACGTCGTGTCGGGAGAGGATCTGGAGCGAGCGGAGTTTGTCGCGGGAGTTGGCGATGCCGTTGGAGGTGTTTGGTGTGTACACGTCCATCTGTTCGAACTGTCGTACGACAGCAGTTCCGAAGTAGGTGATGGAGGCGCCGATGCGGGGGAGGATGGCGTCGTAGTCGGAGAGGGGTTTGCCGCGGTATTGCAGGTCGGGTTCTTGGCGGCTGAGGTCGATAGCGAAGCGGAGCGTGTTGAGCACCTTGACTTTGTGGCCGCGATCGAGCGCCGCCACTTTTAGTCTCGTCGTGCTGTAGCTGTCCGGTGCTCGAGACAGGATGGCGAGTTTCATACTGGTTCTCCGGTGGTCTGTTGCGGTGGTTGACCGGCGGCCGTGATGATGGTTTCGATTTCGCCGACGTGGACGAGGGCGTCGCCTTGGTTGACGAGGGGGTCGAGGCTGAGGCCAACGACTACCCCGTCGGCTGGTGCGTTGATACGGCTCAGCTGGCGACCGAAGGCGTCGTGGATCAAGCCGATCGTCTGTCCTTTGGTGACCTGGTCTCCGGTGTTGACGGAGATTTGAGCGATCCCGCCCCGCCGGGCGCGTACCCAGCTTGATCCTCGGCACGTCAAAAGGGTTTCGGGTTGGCTACGGGGAAGGTCGTAGGCACCGGTGTGGGACAACACGTTGAGGATTCCCTGGGTGCCGACTCTGATTGTGTGTTCGTCGAAACGCCATGCTTCACCACCCTCAAAGAGTAGGACGGTCGCTCCTGCTTCTGTGCCTGCCTGGCGGAGCGACCCGTCTCGGATCGAGGCGTGCATAAGAACGGGGGCAGCGAACGCGGTCGCCAGTTCGAGTGTTTTTGGGTCGGCTAGGTCGGCTCGGATTTGAGGGAGGTTCGTGCGGTGGTCGGACCCGGTATGAAGATCGATGCCGAGGCTGCATCGGTCGACGATTTCGCTCATAAAAAGGGTGGCGATACGACTGGCCAGCGACCCGCGTTTCGATCCGGGGAATGAGCGGTTGAGGTCACGTCGGTCAGGTAGGTAGCGGTTGCCAGTAGTGAATCCCGGGACGTTGACCACAGGCACCAGCAGGAGGGTACCGGTCAGTTTTTTGGGGTCGATGTGCCCGATGAGCCGCCGGATGATCTCGACGCCGTTGATTTCGTCGCCGTGAACGGCAGCGCTGATCCACATTGTGGGCCCCTCGAACGCACCGTGGACGACGAGGACGGGGAGTGAGATCGGTGAACCTGTTACCTGTTTGGCGATCGGGAACTCGGTTGCCTGTTTGCTTCCGGCGCGGACGGTCGCTGATCCGATGAGGAATGAAGCTCTACGTGGTGGCATGTCGTGTCAGCTCTCGGTCCGGGATGGCTTGTTTTTCATTATGAGCATTGATTAGCCGTTCGTCTCGGCCATTCAGCGTCGGTATCGGACACCTGGGTGTCCACTGACGGCCACCTAGCCGCTTGTTGGATTCGATAGGAATCAAGAGCCGGTTCCGGACGCTCGAGACACGAGATCTACCGCTGCTGCGGCAAGGAAGGACCGTGCGATGGCTCGCATCACTTGGTCTCCCAGCAATTCGTCGCTCCCGGCGACTTCTGGGTGATGTTGATGGCTTCCGACGAAGGTCAGTTGCGAAGAAACGTCAGTGCTTCGCTCCAGGCTCAGGGCGCCAGTTAACCCGGTGATGAGCCGGCCAGACTTGGCGCCGGGTCCAATCGATCGGAATCGTGAGCCGCAGAGCTTCTTCTTGGTGGTCTCCGACCACAACCGTCACACCGCCGCCGCTGTCGAACCACTCCCAATGTGGTGCCGATGCCTCGACCAGCTGATTGGCTGCCGTTGTGGCCTGATCGGTTGCAGCTGCGACCAGCTCGTGGCTGAGAAAAAGGAGGATTGCTTTGGCTAGGTCGAAGGGGATTGGGATCGGCTCGGCGACCACGACCGTTTGGCTCATGTCAGGCATCCTGGCCGACCGGCTGGAAGCTGTTGAGGGGTTGTTGCTGCTGGGGTCAGTAGCACCGTCCTCAACCGGGGCCTCGAAGATTGGAAGTGAGGAGTCGAATGGAGCGTTCGATGGGATGCTCTCCGGCAAGACCGGGTACGTCGTAGCTCCACGCTGCGAGCTCTGTCGGGGAACCGCGGAATCGCTCGCGTCCTTTGTGGATGACCTGGACCTCGGTCACGCATTGGATCGATCGAATCATTTGAGCGGTAAGTCTGGCCGGCTGCCCATCGCTGGCGACCACGACCACCTCACCCTGTCCCGCCCGGTCGATGGTGCTAATCGAAATCATACGAACTGATCGCTTTCAACTCGATCTGGCGAAGAAGTCGCGGTTCTGGGGGGTGAGCTGCCTTGCGGGGCGGTCCTCACCTGAGACTTCGTCGACTACGAGAGAAACTACGGAGAGAGCACCGAGCCGCCATTTGGTCAGCTTGGGATCGCGGACAAGGTCGGACCAGCGTGCGTGAGCGTGGCGATCAGCCGAACGAAGTGTTGGCGCGTCCACATCGAATGAGGCGATGAGCTCGCCGGCGCTAGAACAGAGACGGACCCCTTCGGCCCAAGCCGCGGCGAAGGCCGTGTGATCGAGTGGCACTGGCAGTTCCTCTGATCGCCATTTGGCAACCATACGAACACGCCATGTCATTGTCTGTTGAGCCTGTGGCGTGCGACGCTCGTGGAAATGGCTGGTAGTCATCGGTGACATCCTTTGGTGCGGGGTTCCGATGAGATTCACTGTGAACCCCGAACATCGATCTGTCCCGGTCAATGCCCCCCGGTTGCGGTCATCCGTTGTCCGGCACCGGACAATTTGAGGCCCACATTAAGCTTTGGCCTGCTTTGTCTGGGCTTCTCTTGGTAGCCGCTGGCTACACACTCTGGGATACTGCAAAGCGCAGCGGCGAACTGTTCACAAAGCGCTAGTCCGCCCCGACTGCTCTGTTCCTGAGCGACCTGATTGGCCAAGCGCTACGAATACAGCGATGCAGGTGCTCGAATTTGTGGGCTAGCCAGCGACGCCGCCATGAAACGCGGTCAACGTCGTGACCTCGGGCGGCCACGCCCGAGCCCTTTTGGGCCACAACGTGACATCGTGCCCGCCACCCGTTGACTGGCCGAGAGTCGGTACGTACGTTTACTTCATGCCTGCACGCTGCCGGCTAAGGAGAACAGAAGATGATGTCCATCCACTCGGTGCGAGACACGGTCCGCCCGGAGATGGTTCGCCTACGCGGTGGCATCGGTTCTTTTCGGCGGCGTTGATCAGATCCCCAACTAGCGATTCAGAAAGAGTCCTCTGCGATGACTTCGCCTCAAGAACCAAGCAAGCCGCAACGCCCAAACCAACGTCCAGCCGACCGGACAGCTCCAAAGCCGTGGTACGAAACACCAGGCGGCCTCGTCGGAATAGCGACCTTGATCCTTGCCGTTCTGGCTGCTGGGGTCGTTGCCTTCGTCCTCACCAGCAGCGGCGACGATGTCGATGCGTCTGCAACCTCAACGACGGTCGAGGAAACGACAACGACCGCGGAGGAATCCACCAGCACGACCAGCGATGAGGACGAGACAACGACGTCGTCACAGGACACGGCTTCCACATCAACCACGGCTGCAATCGAGACAACCACCACAACCGCCGGCCAAAGGTCGACCACCGCGCTGTCGGTTCCCCCGACCGATGATGCAACGGCATGGAAGATCATCAAGAATTCACCCGATCTTTCGATGTTCCGCCGTGCCATCGAGGATGCAGATTTGATCAAGTTGTTCGAGGACGGCAAGCCCATCACCGTGTTCGCCCCATCGAACGATGCGTTCGCGGCTTTGACGGCCGGGGTTGGTGGACAGGCGATTCTGGATGATCCTGACCTGCTGGCCGCTCTGGTGCTGCATCACGTGTCCGAGGGCGCGATGTCGAGTAGTCAAGTATTGTCCCTCGCCGAGATCGAGACGAACAACGACGACAACCTGACAATCGATGGCCCGGCGATGACCGTTGGAGGAGCGGCGATCGTGGTCGCTGACGTCGCTGCCGGTTCGAGCGTGATTCACGTGATCGACCAGGTCCTGATCCCGTAGACACCAAAGAAGCGGGCCGAGCCATCGTCGGCCATGCCGCCGGCGCCGCGCTCGGCAACTTCGGACAAGAGAATGGGGAAACACTCGGAGTCGACATGCCTGCTATCGACGGTGAAGCCGTGGTCATCGGTTGACCGGGCAGTCATGATTCTCGACTGGAGTGCCGACCGGCGCCATCGAATTCTTCCCAACCTCGAAGCCCGCCTCCTCATCGACAACGTGATCCCACGCGGCGTGAACGCAACCACGGCTCTGTCAGTCGTCGGGTCCTTTCACCCGCCATCCAGCTTCGTTCGAAGAGTGGAGCAGGCAGTGTTCACACGACGAGTGCTTGACACCATCGTGGAGGCTTTCGTCGATTCGGTCGCGGAGGTCCTACTCCGCGACCTCCCTCCGCAAATCCCGGAAAACGTGACCAGGAAGGCGGCATGAGATGTGGCTCGTGCTGGGCCGACCGGTCACGATGGCAGACGGTCATGGCGCTCTCCTTACCGATGTGGTCTTTCAGACGGGTCATGAGAAACTTTTCAGAGATTCTCCAGGAAACCTGTCGATTCTCCGGTCGAGCGTCGTAACAAAACCAGCGGGGCACGAGCGCGCCCCCGACAGCGACGACATCCCATGGAATACCTGATCATCAACCACAGCGTCGAGGTCGAAGGCCCAGCGCCCGGCACCCCGGAGTTTGGGGAGATGATGGGACACTGGTTGGCCTACAATCAGATGCTCATCGACAATGGCCACTGGATCGGAGGAACGCCTCCACCGGGCTATGCGCGACGACTGTCCCCGAATCCTGTCGGTTCTTGCCGCTCGGTTCGGTGACCTCGACCTCGCCGATGAAGCGGTGCAGGACGCATTGGTTGACGCGGCACGAACCTGGCCTGAGGCCGGCGTGCCGCCGAACGTCGACGGATGGCCGATGACTACGGCCCGACGCCGAGCCCTCGATCGCCTTCGATCAGCGAAGCGGGCTCAGGATCGCCTCGATTCCTCAGCGCACCTTCTCAAAGAACAACGTGAGGCGCCCGACGTTCGGCTGATTGACATGATTGAAGAACCCCGACGACGCTCACTCCGGTCACTCAGATGCCAAGCCGGGCCGCGATGAAGACGAACGCCTCCGTCTCCTTCTCCTGTGCTGCCACCCAGCGCTCGATAGCGACAGCCAGGTGGCGCTCACCCTGCGACTTGTCGGTGGCCTGACGACCGCTGAGATCAGCGCCGCGTTTCTGGTGCCCGAGGCGACGCTTGCCCAACGCATTGTTCGGGCCAAGATCCGATTCGTCCCGATCTGGTCGATGAGTCCATCCGCCTCACGCGCTTGGTGAGCGAACTCGCCAAGGCCGAGGCCGAGCCGCTGGGCTTGCTGGCGCTCGAGTTGTTTCACCGCAGTCGTCACGCCACTCGCATTGATGCCCTCGGCGATCTGGTTCTGCTGGATGAGCAGGACCGAACAGTTTGGGATGGCCACGACATCAACGCAGCCAACAAGTTGCTCCACCAGGCGATGCTGCTGATGCAGCCAGGCCCGTACCAAGTTCAGGCGGTGATCGCCGCCCGTCACGCCAACGCCGTTGTTGCTGCCGACACCGATTGGCGGGCCATCGCCGCGTTGTACGGGCAGCTCGTCGCCATGTCGGCCTCTCCCGTCGTGCGACTGAACTGGGTGGTGGCGATAGCGATGTCCGATGGACCCCTGGCCGGCCTGAAGATGCTCGACGGCATCATTGAGCTCGATAATTACCACCTGATATGGGCGACCCGCGGCGAGCTTTGCCGGCGGGCGGCCCGGGTCGAAGAGGCGCGTCACGCATTCAGACGAGCGTTGGAACTAGCGCCAAATGGGGCTGAGCGGCGCCACCTTGAACGTCGTCTCGCAGCGCTTGGCCGCTGACCAGGCCCCTTTGGGCTGACGGAAGAAACTGCGGCCAGGACGTTCGGGCAGCGCTCGGCCTGAGCCGAACCGCTCCTGCCGATGTGCAATTCGTTGTGCTCCAACATGTCGGAGCCGACAAGGAGAACGGAGCCGTGCGGCGAGCCGATCACGCCCGTCGCTGGCTGAGCCTGCAAAGGCATGAGCAGGTTGGGGTCGGCAGTGTTGTGTGCGAGCGTTCTCGCCGGGCTCAATCAGTGAGGTCTGGCGTGGTGATTGGTTGAGGTGGGTACTCGTGGCCGTCCAGGAGCTGGCGGGAGCCGAGCGGCGCCTCGAGGGTGACAGTGATCGGGTGCGACGGGTTGCCAGGGCAGTCGGCTCCACCCTCGACCGGGGCGACGAACACGATGATGGTCACCGATTCTTGTGTCTCGGTAACCAGGGGGACGATCTCGCGACCCACTGGTGCTTGACCGTTGGCGCAGGCCTGTTCGTTGATCTGTAACAACAGCTCGGTCGCGTCGGGATCGAAAGGCCGATCAGGGTCGGTCGCCACTGTGGCCGGACCCAAGCCGAGGGCTGTGATCTCGACCCGGCAGCCGCCCCATCCCACGGGGGTCCAGGCCGCATCGCGACGCTCGAACCGGACATCCGCCCTCGACGGTCCGTCTGGGCTCGACCCTTGGCCGAACAGCACCAATTCCTCATCGCTCCGGGAGGCAATCGACCATCGATAGTCGAGGTCGAATCCGGCGGCCTCTGCCCCCGACGGTCCGTTGACTAGCTCATCAATGGCAGCCTGGGCGTCGTCATCCTATGATGGGAACTCGTCGAGGTCGGGTGGGACCGAGCTGAATGTCACCGGCCCGCAGCCAGCCGTGAGCGTGTGGCTCGCGTCTGGGGCTACAGCGATGGAGGCCAGCGCCGTCTCGTAGTCTCCCAACGATCCGTTGATCACTTCGACCCCGGCCGAGGCAGCAATGGGGACTCCACTGTTCGCCTCCGAGATCTGATCAAGTTGCGCCCGGAACTCCTGGTCGAACAGGGGTAGGTCGATGGTGACCGTCCCTTCCCAGCTGTCGCGGCTGACCCCAAAGTCGTCGTACCCACGGTTGCTGGCCGCATCGACCACGGCCTGCTGCACTTTCTCCAGCACCTCGTCGGGGTAGGGGAAGCCGGTAACAAGGCACACCTGGTCGGAGATGCCGCGCTCGTCGAGAAATGCTGCGGCCGGGCTCGAGTCGTCTGTTACTCCGAGGTGGAGCACACCGTCGTCGCTGTCCCACAGATCGACGTAGTCCGTTGGTCGCTCCGACGTGTTTTTGTGCATGGCTTCCCGCACGGCCATCGGCGGTGGGCCGTCTATCTCCTGCTCCGAGCATTGGTTCGCGTAATCGCGGGTGGCGTGCTGTGGGAGGGAATGCTGAGCATCCACTACGGACACACCGTTCGCTAGACGGCCCGCCACCCATACCGCGGCGTCGGTCTCGGGTTCGATCTGGCCATCGAATGGGAGGCAAGGCCGACGCCTGCCCGGGCACAGGAGTTCTCCCTCGACCCGTCCAACTATGCGTAGGGCAAGGCCGTCCCCTTCCGATGGCTGGGGCTGGAGCAAGGAACTACCTGTGGTGGGGGCATCCGCAGTCCCACACCCGGCAGCAAGCATGCCGACCGCCATTGCGATCGCCGCCACGATCTTCGTGTTCGTCGGGATGAATCGACCGCTAGCCACGAAAATCCATCCTAGATAACTGGTGTCGATCGATACCCGCACATCTTCGAGCGTTCGCAGATTCGCGCACCCTTGAGGAGCCGGCCTAGGTCTGCGGGCTGAGGGTTCGTTTGCGGAGGATGGCGAGCACTTGGTCAGGATCATCGGGTGAGATTGCGAGTCGCAGCCAGCGCCCGAGGTCGAGAGACAGCCCGTGAGATTTTGCAGAGCGTTTGCGATCCCAGTGGAAGAAGTGGCGAGGCCGGAATGGGCCGATGCCGACGAGCTGGTGGCGGCCGGCGACGAAGCTAAGCGGGATCACCTCAGCGTGGACTATGTCGTTGTACCGAATGTGTCGGGGACGGCCCGGGAGGGTGTAGTTCTTTATGGTGATCCCGGTGTCGTCAAGGGTCACGACGTCGTCGTCATAGGTTGCCATTGCAGACTCCGTTCTTGGTTTGGGTGTGGGTCGCTACCCACGTTGTGAGGAGATCGGTGAGTTGTTGATTCAGCGGCTGTCGTGCCTGCTTCTTGTATGTCCGAACAGATGCTGTCCCGGGTTCGGTCCGTAGAAGGTGGGTCATGTCTTCGATTAGGTGGCCAACAAAAGGTGTAGGGACGGATTGCTCCATGAGCGCCACGTCGGCGGGGTTGACCTGGACATCTTTTGTGCCGGTCATCGCCAGTACTGGGACTGCTGCGTGTTGCAGCGCGTTGGCCGGTTCGAAGGACATGAACTCGCGGAACCACTTGGCGTTGAGTCGTACGAGCTGGATGCGAATCACATCCTCGGTAGAGGATTCGATTCGGCCCAGTCGCTTCATCTGGGTTCGTACCAGGTCCTGGCGAAGCACCTTCATCAACAATTTGACCGGCTTGGGAAGTGTTGGCGCGATCTGTCGTGCCTGCCACCGCAGTACGTCCTTGCCGTTCGTGGCTGCGCCGGCCAGCAAGGCAACGCCCGCAAGCTGTTTGTCTGCTGCGAGCACCGACGCGATGAGCGCACCCTCACTGTGCCCGATGACGACGACTCGATCTCGATCGACCTCCGGTCGGGCTCGAAGCGCCTCGAGTGCAGCCATAGCGTCTTCGACGTTGTCGTGAAAACCCGTGGACCGGTAGTCGCCGTCGCTCTGGCCGGCACCTCGTTTGTCGTAGCGCAGTGACGAAATGTTGTTGGAAGCGAGATGGGACGCGATCTGGCCCATGACATTGATCGAGAGGCGCTTGGCGTTGGAGTTGCGGTCGACAGGTCCTGATCCGCTGATCAGCAGCGCCGCAGCCCCGGGGGTTGGACCGCACACGTCGAGCGTTCCCTGAAGTGTGAGACTCCCGGAAGAAATGGAGATGTTTGTTTCGGTCACGGTCGTTGTCCTACTTGGCTTGAGTGACTATTCTCAATAGTGATAATGTTATCATTATTGATAATCTACGCCAACCGGAGGAGAGAATGCCGATGATCGAGACTCGGGATCTTCTGCTTCACCCGATCCGGCTGCGCATCGTGCAGGCTCTGGTGGGTGCCCCGATGACGCCGTTGCAGCTGAAGGATCGTCTCGGCGACGTCCCGCAAGCGACGTTGTACCGACACATCAAACAACTAGCTGATGGCGGGCTGCTCGAGGTCGTGGGGGAGCGCCCCATCCGGGGTGGAGTGGAACGTACCTATGGTGTGGTCACAGCTTCGGTGGCGCTTGGTCAAACCGAGCTGGAGTCGGCCACCGCCGATGACCATTTCCGGTACTTCGCGACGTTCGTCGGCACGATGCTCGCAGATTTCGCTGCCTACCTGGATGCTGACGAACTGGATCTGAGTCGTGATCGGGTTGGCTACCGCCAAGTGCCGCTTTGGCTCACCGACGAAGAGTTCGACACCCTCGTAGCGAGAATGTCGACCGCCGTTCAGGAGCAGGTCGACAACCCGCCTACGCAGGGAAGGCGACGCCGCCTGCTCAGTACGATCGTCATGCCTGACGACCGCACGTGAGGGCGCCCAACCGCCTCAAGTGCCCTACCGTCTCGGGTGATGGGGTTCAGCTGAGTCGGGCGCGGCCATCGCCCTTGGCCCGACCCTGGTCCTGGCGACGCTTCGCTCCAGCCGCGCTGAGTGCTGCGCTCGTTGTGTCGTCGATCCGCATGTAGTTGCTACGCCAGGCATCGTCACCCCACTCGACGTTGGCGTGCGCGGTCGTGCGCGCCGTCCACGCCCCCTCGAGCAGGTCGAGTGCTTCTTCGCAGATCTTTCGCTGTTGTTCGCTATCGCCAGGTCGGCCGGTCGGGTAGCCGAGCGGGAAATCGACGAACAAGAACCGGGGGACGCCGATCTCTTCGACGATGTCGCGAGCAGACCCAACAACGACGGTAGGGATGCCGTTGGCTTCGAGATGTCGTGCGACGAGAGACACGCTCTGGTGGCACACCGGGCAATGGGGTACCAACATTGCGACGTCAACACCGTCGGCACGCAGAAACTCGAGCACCGTGGGGGCGTCCTGTTCGACCGTCCGACGTTGCGAGTAGTCGAACGGCACGCCATAGAAACGTGGTGACAGACTTCCCAGACGGTGAGCGGCGACAAGCTCGATCATTCGAGCGAGAGGAAGGAAGGACCCAAGCTCGTTGGATGCAGCTGCGCTCGTGTCCCTGTTGGTGTCTGCGGTGAACCGTGTTGTCGGCAACGGCTCTACAGCCTGCGCATAGGGAACTTCAGGAGTTGCGACGTCGTTGCCGGAGGCCAACGGAAACGCGGTGGTGATGAGTCCCAGGCGCAAGGTCGATAGTGGTGCGGTCACTGGCTGGAACGCCGGTTGGTCGCTCGGGGACGCCCAGCGATACGCGCGGTCGTAGCCCTGCGCGGCGTAGAACTCGCGGGACTTGTCGATGTAGGACACGAAGCTGCGAAACGCCGAGTCGGTGTTCATCAAGCCGACCCTACCGCGTCGTGTCGGACCGAATATTTCGGCAACCGTGCGCGCTGGCGAGAAGTTGACCGGCCGACTGACCGGCTACGACAAACCATCCGAGGTTGAGGTCGAGCTCGTCCGAGCGGAGAGCGGTGTCAAGACCACAAAACAAGCGCGCTCGACGAAGGTCACATCACGGCCTGCAGCCACGACCGGGGTGTTCTCGCTCACGGTGCCTCGAGCTGCTGCGCCGACGCTGAGGGGCCAGCGCGTCAGGGTCGAGTGGTTGGTCCGAGTCAGCCGAGGGACGCTGCGTGCGGCCGACCAGGTGGCGGTGCGAATTCTCCCGGCGTCGGGCTCGAGAGATGGCCAGCTTCCAGTTAGCTATGCGCCAGGCACTCGGCCGCCGATGATTCGCCAACTGCGCCACGAGCACTACCTCTCAATGGGTATGGGAGCTGCCTTCGTGGCTATGTGGCTGACGGCTGCGGTGGTGATCAACACGATGGACAGCGATGCCTCCGCTGAAGCAACGCGGTACTTCACCATCGGGGCGCTGGTCGTAGCTCTCTTCCCGCTCGCCGCGCTCTACCTCGCAACTCGCACGATCTGGCCCAAATCGATCGGAGGCTTCGAACCCAAAATCGACAAGCCCGTGGCGTCACCGGGCTCCACGATCACCGTGTCGTCTGATAGCCCCTGGCCCGATGACCTTCGATTTCCGTGCGTCGAGACTTACCATCGAACCTACTTGTCCGGGCCGTCCTCGACGACGCTGCGGCCGCAAGATCGGACGGTGGGGGCCGATCCGGGTCCGCGAGTGGGGCATCGTCGTTGCTTGAACCGATCCTCATCGCTACGTCGTGAACCCAAACGGCTACTTCCTTCCGACCGCTGAGGCCGTCATACCAGTCATCGGCATCGTCGGAGTTTGGAAGCTTGAACGGTGGTCTCTTGCCGGGCTCAGGGCTGCAGGAACGCGGCCAGGTTCTTCGTTCCCATCGCCCATCCAGACCGGAAGCCGATGCGGCTCTCGGGGTCCAGGTTCGAATGGACGATGCGCATGCTGGTGCCGTCGGCAATGTCGGCGAATCTGATCTCTACCCTCGAGAATGGGGTCGTCTCGGATGCGCCCGAGGCGTGATTGGTGAACCTCTGGCCGATCGACGAGCCGGTGTCGGCCACATCCGTCGCGACGCTGGGTCACGACCTCGTGGCCTTGGGTGTGGTGACGGGCGACGTCGCGGCCGAGGTCCGGAATCGCAATGAGTTCCTTCCCGAACAACTTCTTGTTGTGAACCTCCAGACTTTGGAGATAGTCGGCGGGCCGACAGACGTGTCGAAACTCGACTCTGAGATCTATCGAGCTGTGCCACTTCCCGACGGTTCGATTCTTGCGCTCCACGTCGACGGCTCCGGTTCTCTCATCTCGGCAGATGGTGAGATCAGCACCGAGCTGTTTCAGCTCGATGATGTCGCCGTCCAAATGAAAGCTCACAAGTTCGGCACAACTGCTGCTGCCCTCTACGGCAACGGCGGCGCTGTCACCATCGACCTGAACACGTTCGAGGTCAGCGACTTGATCGTCGGTCTCCCTGGTCATCGGGACGTGCGATTTACCGCGGACGGCAGGGCTCTACTGATTCAGGACGGTCGCTCCCGCACGCTTCTTTATGACCTACGAGGCGAACCGCGAGGTCGGCTTCATCGCCGGCGCTGAAGCAGCGATCTTCGACGTCGAGTTCGCTCCGCTACTCGACTCCATCCGTAGCGAGCTCCCGCTGATGAAGCGGTGGCTCGCAGTAGGAGATCCGAACGCCGTTCCAGACTGGGCTGTTCCCTACGAATCGGTGGCAGCAGCAGCGACCACGCTCACGATTCAGCCCGACCGTCGCCCCGACGACTTATTGCTTCAGTACACCGGTGGGACCACAGGCATGCCCAAGGGAGTGATGTGGGCACAGCAGGACCTCTTCAAAGCCATGGGTCAAGGTGGCAGCGCCCTGCTCGGAATCGATCCCGTCGCATCGCTTCAGGAGCTAACTGACCGAACCGCCGCCGCAACGGGTCTAACCGAAGTCGCGCTGATGGCGTGCCCTCTGATGCACGCAACGGCGCTCGGCAACACATTCCAAATGTTGCCACTGGGTGCAACAATCGTTCTGCTCGAGAACCGCCGGTTCGACCCGGCCGAGCTGTGGTCGACCGTCGAGGCCAACGGCGTCACCTGGCTGACGATGGTGGGTGATGCCTTCGGAGGCCCCCTTCTCGATGAGCTCGAGAAGTCGCCGGGCCGCTGGAATCTCGACTCTCTTCGGGTGGTCTACTCCGCCGGCGTCATGTGGTCTCAGGACGTGAAGCAGGGGATGCTTCGGCACCTAGGGTCCGATGTGACGCTCATCGATGCCCTCGGTTCTTCGGAGGCGCCGGGCCTTGGGGTGTCGGTCTCGACCCAGGGTTCTAGCTCATCGACAGCAGAGTTCACCATTGGGGAACAGGCGCAAGTCATCACCGAGGACGACCGGTTCGTCGAGCCAGGGTCGGGTGAGATCGGCATGGTGGCGTTCGGCGGGTCGATGCCGCTCGGCTACTACAAGGACGAGGCAAAGACGGCCGCGACATTCAGGATGGTTGGTGGTCGTCGTTGGTCGATCCCCGGCGACTTCGCAACGGTCGAGATCGACGGCACGCTCAATCTGCTGGGAAGAGGCTCGGTTTGCATCAACACGGGGGGCGAGAAGGTGTTCCCGGAAGAGGTCGAGGAAGTGCTGAAGCTCGATCCAGCTGTACGTGACGCTGTTTGTGTGGGGATCCCAGACGATCGCTTTGGTCAGCGGATCTGTGCTGTCGTCGAAGTCGAGCCAGGTGCTTCGGTCCCGGAATTAGCAGGTCTGGCAGAACTAGCGAAGTCGCGCCTAGCGAGCTACAAGGCGCCCCGCGAACTCGTGATCGTCGAGACGATTGGCCGGGCACCTTCGGGAAAGGTCGACTACAAGGCGCTGACCGATCTGGCCGCTCGATCTGTCGGCGTCGAGTAACCAACCAAGGGAAGGCGAGAACCGTAGAGTCTTAGGAAGACGAAAGGGGCAACCATGCCAATCGATTTCTTGTCCATGAACGAGAAGGCCATCACCGAATTCCGGGCGACCGGAGGTAAGTGCGGACCTCCGTTCGAAGGCACACCAATCGTTCTCGTGACCATGACAGGCGCCAAGTCTGGACGCGAGCTCTGTTCGCCGCTGGCCTACACGACCGACGGTAAGGATCTGGTGGTCATCGCGTCGATGGGTGGCGCCCCGAAAAATCCGCACTGGTACCACAACCTCAAGGCCAACTCCCAGGTAACCCTCGAGGTCGGCACCGACAAGTATCAGGCCACGGCCGTGCTAACCGAGGGTGAGGAACGCGATCGGCTCTACGCCGCTCAGGCCGACGAGCTGCCGGTGTTCACTACTTACGCCGAGAAGGCCGCGCCACGGGTTATTCCAGTGTTTCGCTTTGTGCGAAATGACGCCTAGCTAGCGAGTTCTGCTGCGTCACCTGTGAGAGTTTGACGCGAATGCGCGCTGCCCGCGTTAGCGGGGGATCGAGCTCCAGGGGCCGGCGTCGGTCCGAGGTTCGCGGGGGAGACCCAGCACGCGTTCGCCAATGATGTTGCGCTGTACTTCGTCGGAGCCGCCCGCTATTCGGTAGCCGGGTGCTCCGAGGAGGTGCTCGTTCCACTCGTAGGTTCCCCATTCGCCGGTGTCAGCAAGCTGAGCGTTGTCGTCGCAACCTTCCAGCCGTCTCCCGCATCGCCGAGGCGTAGGTCGTCGGAGATACGAACGTCGGAGAAGAAGACTTCACAGAACGACGATCCACCATTCATTTGTTTGATTGGACGCACTTCGACGCCGGGAGCATCGAGCGGGAGCATGAAGGCCGTCAGGCCCTTGTGCTTGACCACCTCGGGATCGGTTCGCGCGATCAGTTGGCCCCATTGGCTGAACTGGGCCCCGGAGCTCCAGACTTTCTGGCCGCTGACGACCCACTCGTCGCCATAGCGCTCCGCTCGGCATGACAGGCCGGCCAGGTCCGACCCCGAACGACATGTCGGAGAACACCGAAACGTCGAAGTCGCCCTCGCCCTCGCCCCATACAAGCGCGGTCTGGTGGCCTGCTCGTGGTGAGCTGTTTGCTTCGAACCACCCTCTTGCTTCCGCGGCGAAGTCCTCGACCGAGATACCGGAATCGTCGGCGCCATGGTCAGCGGTGGCCGAACCTTGTTTCCTGTCGGTCATGTCAATCCTCTCGGCTGCTCAACGCGGGAGCGGTTCATCGATGTTTCCGGAAACCACGCTTGGCGCGGCTCTGTTTGGTGATCTTGCGCACAGTGTGGCGCAACAGGTCGAAGACGACGCGCTCCTCACCCGGACGGTCTGCCACGCCCGACATCGCCAACTTGCGGGCACGGACGCGGTTGGATGCGCGACGATTACGTTCGTGAACCGAATCGCGTACGACGAGTTTGGACTGTTCCATGAGAACGCTGCCGAGTTCGGTTTGCCGTACCCGGGTCCACCCCACGTTCGGCGCGAGTCAGTGGAGGTTGAACCGGGACGTCGTCTCTCGGCCCTCGTCTGGGGTGACGGACCACCCGAGCTCGTCCTGATTCATGGCGGCGCCCAAAACGCCCACACGTGGGACACCGTGGCCCTCGCCCTGGACCGGCCGTTGCTGGCAGTCGATCTGGCCGGCCACGGACATTCTGATGACAGGGCATCACAATCTTCGGCGAGTTCTCGGGTCGACAGCCTGGCGTCCGACATGGTCAAGGTCATCCGTGCGCTTGCTCCCACGGCTGAGGCGATAGTCGGGATGTCGCTAGGCGGTATGACCGCCATCTGCCTCGCCGATCAGGCTCCAGAACTAGTTCGGCGGCTGCTCCTCGTCGACGTGACGCCCGGAGTCACCGCCGAGAAGGCCAAGGCGATCACCGACTTCGTGAACGGGCCAGCAACCTTCGCCGACTTCGATGACATCCTGGCGCGGACGATCGAGCACAACGCCACGCGCACGGAAGCGTCGCTTCGACGGGGCATCCTTCACAACGCGATCCAACTCGACGATGGCAGTTGGGAGTGGCGCCATCGTCGCCACGATCGATCCGACGACTCTCGAGAGAGTGAAACTGTCCTCGATCAGGGTGTCCTGTGGGATCGGCTGGCTGCGATTGCGGCGCCGGTGCTCCTCGTGCGGGGCATGCGGCCGCAATCCGTCGTCGACGATGCGGACGAACGCGAATTCTGTCTTCGCCAACCAACCGGCACCGTCACGCAGATTGCGGAAGCTGGTCACAGTGTCCAAGGCGACACGCCGGTCGAGTTGGCCCGAATAATCGAAGAGTTCGCAATCGTGCGGCCGTGAAACCAGCTGGTCTGGACGTCAGGCGACTGGACATGCCGCGAGAAAGAGCTGGCTCGCATGTTTAACTCGAAGCCACAGCTGCTGCGAAGTATCGATAAAAGCAGCCCCGAGCTGGCTGGCGTGGGCAGATCAGAACGAGACGGGCACTGGAGCAACCTTCGCTCGATCTGTCGCGAGGTCTCGGATTGGGTCAAGGACACGAACATCTTCGCCGCCGGGTACTACTCGATCACCGATGTGCGGTCCGGCATCAAGGGCGTGAGCCACGGCTAGGGATTGGACGCGGCCAACGCTTCGGCGAGAACGGCTTTGTATTCGCCGACATCGGGTACCTCGAATTGGAGAGACCGGGCGAGTTCAGCAACGAGGGGCTCGGTGTCGACAAGAATTTCTGACAACCGCACCAGTTCCAAACCAAGAATGTCGCGTCCGACGTCCAATAGGTCGCGCAAAGGGACCGCGGCGTTCTCTTCTGATGCGCAGAGGACCCGTTCGGCGAGGAGCCCCAGGCGTAGAGCCGTCACCAGTTTGGAATCGGCGACCTTCGGTACCCAGTCCTGGCGAATCTCCGAGCGAAGGATGATGGCTTCGTACAGATGGTCGAGCATTGCCGATGACGACAACAGATCGCCGGTCTCGTCATCAACGCAATACCCGAGCACAGACTCCTCGTGGATCGGTAGGGGCCAACCATCGCTCATCTCCTGAAGGTGTTTGTGAACCTCCGGGGCTTTTCGGGCGAGGACCAGATGGCCGAGTGAGCCGAGCATGCCTGCGAGGAAGGCGTCCTCGGCGATGTCGGGATCGATCTCGGTGGCGAACGCGCGGGACAGTGTGGCGTTGACAATCGTGCGCCGACGGATCTGGCCAGCGGTGGCCACTTCGGTCGACGGCATGAGGTCGGAAACGGCCGACTTCATGACGAGAGATCGGAAGGCACTCAATCCCATCATCTTGATGCCTTGGTCGAGACGGGTGACCGGCGTAACCGGACTGAAGGCGGCCGAGTTGGCCAGCTTCAGCACCTCACTGGCCAGCGCTGCATCGAGTGCCACGGATGTGGCCAACTCGCTGATGGCTACTTCGTCATCCATGAGCTGTCGGGCGATTTTCAGCACGATCGCCGGTGGTTCCGGCAGGTACTTTGGCTCGACAAAGAGATCGCGGCGCTGCGGTATTGAAGACGATTTGATCTCGGGAATTTGATTGCAACTCCCTTTAGGGCCGTAGTGCGGGGTTCTCAGGACTCCTCGTCGAGTCTGGTTGATTCTTCGCAGTCGTGAGGCGTTCGTCTGGCTTTGGTCGTTGTCAGGTTGAGGCGGGCACGGCCTCCGGCGTCGCGTCGGCGACCTCCTCTTCGGTATGGCTCTTGGACTCGGTATGGCTCTCGGACTCGGTATGGCTCTTGGACTCAGTATGGCTCTTGGACATCGCCTCACCCCCAAGGTCCGAGCCATTGTTGACCTCGGCCTCATGGGCGTAGTCGAGCGGATTCTGAATTCCGGGTGTCATGATCGCCATTTTTGGAGGCGCCTCCTCGGTTTGTGCGCCATCGGAGTCCTTCTCAGATTCGGTGTTGGTGGCAATGGTGCTGATGCTGGGGTAGCTGGCCTCGGTGGCAGCGTCCAACTCGGCGGGAGTCACATCGGATTCCCCCCTGAGGGGCGATGCTCCATTCGCTTGCTCAGTGACTCGAACTCGTGCGAACAGAGCCGTCCAACCCACGTCGAGAGGTGCGAGCGTCGCGACTTCCTCGGTGAGAGGTAGGTCAACCCCGGCTGATGCCGCAATCGCCATTCCTGAGGGGTGGACTCTGCTGCCCTGCGGCAACAGGATGGTGACCGAACCAAAGACAGCAAGCACCGAGATTGAGATTTCCTCGGCATCGTCTCCGACAACGGCGGTAGTGAGGTCGAGGTGGCACGAGCCGAAGACGGCCACCACAGTGCTGTCACTCGAAATGGTCCAGCGTCCGACGCGACGGGTCCGCCCAAGCACCGCCACCACTCTCGCCGTGTACTTCGCCATGTGAACCCCGAGCTGGACTGTCCACTTGGAAGCATCGGTGAGCGCCAACGAAGTATGAGTGGCTACTCGAGTTCCAGAATGAAGGATTCGATTGCGGACAGCACGAAGCTTTCACCGACGAGCGCCTTCGAACCGGCACATGGCGTTCCCGCCTGAGGTACGAGTCGACAGCTCCGACTACCGTTGATTCGGGTTGACTTTAGGGGGACAATTGGTGACTCGAATGCAGAGTATTCCTGCACAGATTTTTGACACGGCCGCCCGGCTACCCGAGTCGGCGGCACTGATCGACGCCGGCGATGTAGTCACATATGCCGAACTGGCGGAGCGGGTCAGCGCAGGTGGCCGCGGGCTGCTTGCCGCAGGTGTGCGCCACGGCGACCGAGTTGCCCTTTGGGCCCCTAACTCGGCTCGCTGGATCGTCGCTGCTCTCTCGATCCAGAGCATCGGCGGGGTCATGGTCCCGATCAACACTCGCTACAAGACCGGTGAGGCCATTTATCCAATCGAGCGGACCGGTGCGCGTCTGCTTATTGCCGAGAACGGGTTCATGGACATTGATGGTCGGCGGGCGGCCGACGAGGCCGGCGTTGAGCTGATCGACCTGGGCCAATGGGGTTCGCTCATTGAACGCGGCGTGGGCGTCGACCACAAACGGTGGGAGGACGCGCTTGCAGCGGTCGGCCCTGACGATCTTTGCGACGTCATGTTCACCTCCGGCAGCACAGGTAAGCCGAAAGGTGTGCGCCACCGTCACGGCCCGACGGTGCGCCAGTCATTCAACTCGATCGAGGAGAACTCGATCCTCGAGGGCGACCGACTGCTCATCGTCAATCCGTTCTTTCATGTGTTCGGCTACACGGGTGGTTGGGTGCTCGGCTTGTTCTCCGGCGCGACGGTGTATCCGCTCCCAACCTTCGAGGTCGGCCAGGTTCTCAGCATGATCGAATCCGAACGGATCACCTACTTCCCCGGGCCACCCACCATCTTCCATTCGATTCTCGACGACCCCCGCCTCGCCACTACCGACGTCTCGTCGTTACGTGGCTCGCTCACCGGCGCGTCCGATGTTCCGGTCAGCATGATCGAGCAGATGCTTACGAGGCTCACGTTCGAGCGGGTTATCCAGGCCTACGGGATGACCGAATGCGGTACCTCGACCAACACCGTCGCCACCGACTCGCCGGAGATTGTGGCGACCACGGTCGGCAAGGCGTCGAAGGACTTCGAGGTGGCGATCGCCGACACAGAGAACAACCATCTGCCGCCCAACGAACCGGGTGAGATTGTGGTGCGCGGCTATGCCGTCATGGATGGTTACTACGACGATCCCGAGGCCACGGCAGCAACCATCGATACCGACGGCTGGTTGCACACCGGGGATCGTGGTTCGTTAGACGAGCACGGCTATGTCCGCATCCTGGGCCGCATCAAGGACATGCTCATCGTCGGCGGCTTCAATGTCTACCCGGCCGAGGTCGAGAACATGATTCGCGAGCATCCTGATGTCGACGACGTCGCTCTCATCGGGGTTCCCGATGCCCGCATGGGCGAAGTCGGTTGCGCATTTGTTGTTGCCGGCCAGCCAATCGAACTCACTGAGTTCGTTGCGTGGTGCCGCGAGAAGATGGCGAACTTCAAGGTGCCGCGGCATCTCGAGTTGGTCGATGCATTGCCGCTCACAGGATCTAACAAGGTGTCGAAGGTCGAGCTGCGCGAGATAGCAGCAGCCAGAAGGATCGGAGCCCCGCAATGAAGTTCGGAATCATCGAGCTCTCCCAGCCAGACAAGGATGTCGACGTCTACCCGTATCGAGACGTTCATGCTCGGGTCACCGAGGAGATCATCGAGGCCGATCGAGCCGGCTACGACTACGTCTGGATCGCCGAGCACCATGCCAGCGATAGCTACGGAATATTGCCCGATCCGCTCACCTACATTGCTTATCTCGCCTCCGTTACCGAACGAATCACTCTGTGTAGTGGCGTCATGGTCGTCCCCCTTCACAACGTCGTCCGTCTGGTCGAGAACATTTCGTTCGTCGACATCCTCACGAACGGACGCCTGGCCGTTGGAATCGGCTCGGGCTACCGCGAGCATGAGTTTGAGGCGCTCGGTGCCAACTTTGATGATCGCCGGGCCTATCAGGCCGAGGCGCTCGACGTGATGATGAAACTGTTCCACGATCGGCGCATCGATCATCGTGGAACCCACCTTCCCGATCTCAAGATCGAGGGTGACTACGAAGTGCTCCCACACTCGATCCAGCAACCGCACCCACCGATGTACATGGGTGCCGCATCGGACGAGTCGATCGAGTTGTGCGCTCGTTACGGCCTCGGCTTGCTCACGTCGACCCTCACACCAATGCAGCAGCTCGCGCCGAAGGCGCGCCTCTATCTCGAGCGATGTCAGGAGACCGAGGCGCCTTACAACCTCAACCCCGGCCATGCATCGGTCGGCATCGGTCGGATGGTCTACGTCGCCGAGAGCGATCAGGCTGCCGAAGACCAGGCCGGTGAAGCGGTCGTGCGTCATGTCCAGTCGTTCACCGGTGCCTCGACCTCGGGTTATCTCGGCACGATCTCCGAAGAGAACAAGGCCGAGCTCAACGCAGCCGGATATCGCGAGTTGTGCGAGGACACGATTATCTATGGCTCTGCTGAAACGGTAACCGAACGCATCAAGTACCTCGAAGAGCTCACCGGGGCGACCTCACTGATTCTGCACTTTCCTCCGTACAACTCGCGGGAGCAGAACCGCCAAGTGCTTCGTCGCTTCGCCGAAGACGTCATCCCGAAGTTCCGATGAGTATGTCGTCGGCTACAGATCGCTGGGGCGTCATCGACGAGCAGTCGATCGCCGAGGCCCGAGAGCTCATTGGTGTTCCGCTGCGTCGCGACCGGATGCAGTGGAACAAGGTGGCGACCGCCGATGCGATTGCTCAGTTCGCCGCTGGAGTCGAGGACGACAACCCGTTCTGGGCAGCGGCCGGACGGGCGTTGCCGTCGTTCCTCTACTCGGTGGATGCGGCAATCGTCGCACCGAAACTGCCCGGCGTGCAGTGGATCTACGCCGGCACCCGGTGGCGCTGGTACGACACGATCCGTGTGGATGATGTCTTCGATGTCGAGGCCACGTTCACCGAAATGGTCGAGAAGACCGGGAAGCGTTTTGGCCTCTGGGTGCTCCAGAAGGGGGAGATCGTCTATCGACGCGACGGCGGGAGCTTACTCTGTGTCGCCGAAGGCCGAGTGGCGCGGACCCCCCGACGTAGCAAAGCAGACGGTGACGAAGGCGGAGGCCGGGCTGCCGCGGCGCCGGCGGTCCCCGAACCAGCTCCTGCTCCGAAGGCTTCCGACGAGCCACGGCGAGGCGCAACTCGACGACTCTGGGAGGACACACAATTGGGCGACACCATCGGACCAGTCGCCAAGCCACTGACGCTTGACTCGATCTTTGCCTATTACACCGGTGCCCAGGGGGCCCTTCACTACGGCGGGGCCCACGGCGACGCGGTGCGATACCGCCGTCGCCACGACGACTACGCGATCAATGCCAAGACCGGAGCGAAGGACTCAGCGGCACGTGGTCACTTCTCGTCAAAAGAGGGCAAGGACGTAGGCATGGGCGGTGCCTACGACGTGGGGTTGCAACGGATCGGCTGGGTCATCGCGTTCCTCACCGACTGGATGGGCGACGACGCCCATCTTGCCGAAGCCGATGTCGACGTACTTCGGCCGAACGTCGTCGGCAACACCACGTACTTCTCAGCGAACGTGACCGATCGCTGGTTCGAGGGCAATGGCTTTGTGCGGCTTGAGATCGAGGGTCGCGACGAAATCGGAGCGATTACCACTCGCGGATCTGCGCTCGTGGCACTCCCATCGACCGAACATGGACCGGTCGAGTTGCCCCTCTTCGACGGCGACAAACAACGATGGACAACGCGATGAAACTCAACGGCATTGAACTCCAGCACACGAACATGCGCGACGTGTTCGTGGACCAGGCCAAGCTCGGCGACAAGCCCTTGCTGATCTGTGAGGGCGAGACCCTGACGTATGCCGATGCCGACGAGCGCTCGAATCGCATCGCCAGTTCGCTGGCCGGATTCGGGATTGGCAAGGGCGACGTTGTTGCCACGTTTCTCTATAACTCGGTCGATCACGCAGCGATTTGGTACGCCTGCGTAAAGCTCGGCGCCGTGTTTGCATCACTCAACGTTTCGCTCGCACCGAACGAGCTTGTCTACAGCCTGGGCGACACCGGGGCGAAGCTGATCGTGGTCGACAATGAGTTGCTCGATCTCTATGAGAAAGCCAGGCCCAACTTCGACGACGGTCTGATCGAAGTGCTGTGGCGCGGTGCGGATCGGTCGGACTATCTGGCGTATCCACGTCTGCTCGACGGCGACGACGTACTACCTGAGGTTGTGCTGGCGCCCAACGACCCGATGTCGATCATTTACACGGGTGGCAGCACGAGCATGCCGAAGGGTGTGCTCGCCCCTCACCTCTACTACGTGGCGGCCGCCGAGCGATACAAGGAGATCACGCAGTCGCAGCCCGACGATGTGCACTTCGCGAACTCACACCTCTTTCACGTTGGTGGTCAGCAGTTCGGGATCATGGGACCGCTGTATTGCGGCACCACGGGTGTGATGGCGAAGTGGTTCAGTGTGTCGAAGTACTGGAGCCTGGCCCGCGAGACCGGGGCCACGATCATCGACCCGATCGGCACCATGATCTCGGCCTTGCTTTCCCTTCCGCCATCGAGCGCCGACCGAGATCATCAGGTCCGCGTCGGCATCGGCATCGCGTCGGGCCAGGTCCGATCCGACTTCCGTTCCAATTTCGAGACACGCTTTGAGGTGCCGTTGCTGGAGGTGTACGCCATGACCGAAGTCGGCGTGCTGCTGTGCAGCGAACGGTTGGACGACAAGACCGTTGACTCGTGCGGGAAGACGAACGGGTGGGCCGACATCTTGATCGTCGATGAGGAAGAGTCGCCCGTGCCCACCGGAGAGCAGGGCCAGATTCTCCTGCGGCCGACGGCTACGAACACGATGATGCTCGAGTACATCAACAAGCCGGCCGAGACGATCGCGGCCTGGCGGAACCTCTGGTACCACTCCGGCGATATCGGCTATCTCGATGACGATGGCTGCCTGCATTTTGTTGGGCGTCAAGCCCATTGGGTGCGTGTGCGAGGCGAGAACGTGTCGGCGTTCGAGGTCGAAAAAGTCCTCAGCGCTCATGATGCGGTCGATGATTGCGCGGTGGTGGGAGTGCCCGGCGAACTGGGCGAAGAGGACATCAAGGCCTACGTGCAGCTGGTGAGCGGTTCGTCAATCGATCCGGCTGAGCTCGTTGCGTGGTGTCGTGAGCAGCTGGCCTATTTCAAGGTGCCGCGTTACGTCGAGTTCGTCGAGGAATTCCCCCGCACGATCACAAAGCAGGAGATCGAGCGGTTCGCGCTGCGCAGCCAGGGCATCGGCGACGCGTGGGACCGCGAAGCGCCCTGACACACTGAAACGCAGCGACACACTGAAACGCCGCGACACACCGAAGCGCTACTGCGGCAGCAGCACCGTTGCCGTCGCTACAGCGCTTTCCACGTTGCTCTGGTCGGTCGCAACAAGGGCGAGTTCTGCCGTGCCCGCGCCGCAGGAGCTCACTCGACCGCTGATGGTTGTTGTCGAGCCAAGCGGAGGGTTTGAGTTGATATCGACCCGCAGCCGCTGCAAGAAACCTGCGTCGCCCATCCAGTTGGTCGCCAGCTGGGCGATCCACGACACGAGCTGTGGGCCGGTTGCTGTTTCGGCATGAAGTCCACCCTCGCTGTAGCAGTCGGCTTCAACAGCCACGCCTTGGGTCGCTGAACACCAGGCGACAACGTCCATGATGCTGAGGGGCCCTTTGGTGATGGTTCCGAGCTCGTCGCCGACGGCGACATCTGCTGCCCCCAGTGGCATCGGGCCTTGGCGGCTCTCGCCGAGGATGGCCTGCTCGATCGTCTCGATCTCGGTGCCCGAGTACCGTACCTCCGGGCGAGCATCGATGGCGGTCGCCGGTTCGGTGGTTCGGCCACAGCGGACCTCGGCGGCGGCGAGTCGAGTTCCGTCGGCTGATCGGAACTCGGTGCGACCCCGCTGATCGTCGCCGGCCTGGGCCACGACTTCGACCTCGACGCTGATGTCGGTTCCGACCGGGAGAGTCTCGAACCACGTCCACTCGACCGACCGGTAGATCCGGCGGTGGTCGTCGAGCCCCGGTGCCACCGTGGTCTCGTTGACCGCGTAGAGGAAACACCCGGGGGCTGTTCCCGATGCGGGCCAATACGGGTTGTCGTCGCCAATACCCCACACGAAATGCTGGAGCGCATCTCTGGTGATTGTGTTGCACCAAGCCATCGTCGAAACGCTAGGTCAGATTGAGGGTGCTCACCTCACTGTCGCAGCACGTGCGCTCTGGACTAGAAACGTGGCAAAGCAATGCTGCCCCAGCTCCAGGCCTCGACGCTTGATATTTTGGCCCGCAGAAGCATGTTCATCTGAAGTACGGGCCCGTTCAACTCAGAGAGTCGGTAAACGTCATCCAAGTGGAGGTACATCGGCGGCGGGTAGTTCGGGTCTTCGACAAGGTCGCCTGTTGGATCAGCGTTGGAGTACGTCTCGGCTCCCCAGCTGCGGAGAAAGCCCCCTATGTCGCTGGTCGCAGCTTGTGCCGCTCCATCGAACTGGGCGGCAGATTTTTCGAAGAAAACTTCGCCGCTAATCAGGTTGCCGCTAATCCAGGTTCCGCCGATCAGGAGGGTCATGCCCATCTTGACGTCAGGGAAGCGGTTCGCTCGAGCACTCCAGAACTGGAGGAGCTCGTCATGCTCAGCTGCTGTGGCCCCCTGAGCCAGAGGTTCGTCGTTGCCCATGCCCATTGGATCAGTTCCGGTCTTGATCGGGTGGTCGGATGCCGGGATCTGCTCTCTGTCCCGAGCCGGCGCTGAACCTTTGCGGTTCAGCGGCAGCAAGGTAGTCGAGGTCGAGCTGTCCTTCAACTATTCCTGTTGCGAGATCAGTCATTTTGGTGTTGGTGTTGCGGGCGTGCGTACGGAGATGTTCGAACGCGTCGGCCATGTCGATGTGCGCGTGCTCGCCCAGCATGCCCTTGGCTTGTTCGATCACGATTCGGCTGTCGAGCGCATGTTGGAGTTGTTCTTCGCGTTGTCGTGCTTTTCGTGTCGCAGTGGCTTGGAGAATCGTGATGGTGGCCAGGTCGGCGAGCGCTTGAGCGAGTGCAAGATCGCTGTCGTCGAGTGGTCCGGCTCGGGTTGTAAGCAGGTTGAGGGCCCCAATGACGTTTCCGCGCCATCGCAAGGGGATGGCGTACACCGATTCGTATCCGGCACTGACCGCGTAGGGGGTGAATCGGGGCCACAGCGTGACCGCCGTGCGTAGATCGTTGTGGGCGACCACGTCGCCGGAGGCGAACGCTTCTATGCAGGGGCCTTCGTCGTTCTGAAGCTGGCGAAGTTCGAGTAGTCGGGCCTTTTCATTCGATGCGGCCATCACGCGGAGGCGTCCGTCGGGGTCTGCGAGCAAGATACCGGTGGCGACCGTATCGAGGATTTCGACGCATCGTGTTGCGAGAAGGGTAAGCGAGTCAATGATGTCGAAGTCGGCCACCAGGGTGTCGGCCAGCTCGAGGAAGACGCGTACAACCTGCGACTCCCGAGCCGGACCGGGTTCGGGCAGGCTATTCATGGGGTCCCCCTCTGTCGTCACCCAGGTGTAGGCGGCGTGCGACGATCTCGCCAGCGACATACGCGACCGTTTGGTCATTGGAGTATGCGTGGGCCCGAATTCGGACGAGCGCTTCGTGCACATCGATTCCCAGCTGCACAGCGGTTACACCTGATGCTTGGTGGACCTCGGAGCGGTGAGCGTCGAGATCAGTTAAGTCGCCGGTGAGAAGCTGTTGGGATCTCTGGGCTTGGATTGCCGTCATGATCGTCGGCAGCAGTTGTGCGAGGACGCGACTGTCCTCCACTTGTTCGCTAGTCAGCATCCCAACGGTGTCCTCGTAAACGGTGAGAACACCCATGACGTCGGCGCCACTCGGAAGCGGGAATGCGAATACTGCGGACGCACCGAGATCGATTGCCGCCGGGGTGTAGCTCGGCCAATTGCCTATGGCGCTGCCGGCGAGATCGGAGTCTGCGATCATCGTGCCCGTTGCATACGCATCGTGGCTTGGGCCTTCGCCCAGTGAGAACTGCAGGTCCTCGAGTTGGCGGACGAGCAATGACGAGCTGCACACCGGACCGCTGTTGCGCCCGGTCATTATCGAAACCCCGACGCCGGTCACGTGCAGTACCTCGACACAACGCTCGCACAAACTGGCGTTCTCAGCGGCGCCGACGCCCGCTGCCAGACGGCCCACAATTCGACGGCTACGTTCATCGTTCAACAAAGACACTCAGGCGGGATGGCCTACCTGGGAAGTGTGATCGGTCTGCAGAGTGAACTTGGTTCATAGCGGACTCCTGTGGGTGTGGGGAACACCGCTGCCAGGGTCAGGAGCAACGCATGGCCGTGACGTCAACAGAATAACACACGGGTTACAACGAAAATAGCTGCTTCGTGGTTGGGATACAAGCGCGAGAAGGGTGTTGATGGCGATCCGCCGGCGATCGCGAGTGACGACAGTGATATTGATTGTTCGCTCCGTCCGGCTCACTCAAGTCGTCGGCGAGAGATATGGCTCTCTTCCTGCAGATGCTGGTCGATGGCGGCGTGACGGCGGCGGGGGAGAGGCTGGTCTCGTCTGAGGGTTTGGCCACGATGTGGGAGCCCCGTTCACAACCGGGGTTAACGTTCCGCGATGCCCGACATGCTTCGTCAACAGAACAGTGGTTCGTCCCGACTGCGCGCGCTCCTCGCCTCGGCGATGGCCGAACGACGTCCGCTCGTTCTGCCGGGGTGCTACGACGCTTTGGGCGCCCGGTTAGTCGAGCAGGCTGGCTTCGATGCCGTTTACATGACCGGTTTTGGAACGACCGCCTCGCTGCTGGGGCGACCCGACGTTGGCTTGCTCGGATTGTCCGAAATGGTCGACAACGCTCGTCGGATCACGGCTGCGGTCGATCTGCCTGTCTTGGCTGATGCCGACACTGGCTACGGCAACCAGATCAACGTCATTCGGACGGTGCACGATTACGAGCGGGCCGGGGTCGCAGGTCTTCACATCGAAGATCAGATACTGCCCAAGAAGTGTGGGCACATGGAGAACAAGCAGGTGGTTGACGCCGACGTGATGGTCGGCAAGATCGCCGCCGCAGCGGCAGCCCGCAGCGATGACAACTTCGTCATCATTGCCCGCACCGATGCCCGCGCTACCCATGGGATAGACGAAGCGCTCCGTCGTGCGACCCGGTGCGCTGAGGCAGGCGCCGACGTGTTGTTTGTCGAGGCGCTGCTTGGTGAGGAGGAGATTGCTCGGGTGGCGAAGGAGTTCGAAGGGATCCCGCTGTTGTTCAACTGGGCCGAGGGGGGCAAGACGCCGCCACTTACCTACGAGGAGATTGCGGAGCTTGGCTACGCAATGATCTTGATGCCAATCGGCATGTTGTTGGCAGCGACGGCGGCAATGCAGGAGTTCTTGGCCAAGCTCAAGGCCACGGGCACGCCGGCGCCGTTCGCTGATGAGTTGATGTCGTTCGATGGCTTCACTGATCTGATCGGCCTGCCCGAAATCACCGCACTCGAGCAGCGCTTCTCTGGCTAGACCCGCCCGGTAGCCAACTCGACTCACACCACTCGGCTTCCTCGG
>JBLINY010000027.1:0-47757 GCA_047638695.1 Acidimicrobiales bacterium
CCGACTTAGCTTGGTCTTCACCGACGATCGTTCCAGCGTGAGTCTCGATCTGGAGGCGCTTCGTGCCCCTGATCGCGACAGTCTTCAGTTGGTGTTCTTGGGTGCGCCCTAGAGCTGCCCGAGCCAACGACGGGGTGAAGGCTCGACCGGTATGTTGGCCAGCCCACTCATTGGTGCCCGCAGTCTGAGGCTGCCGTCGGTCACAGTGAGCGGTGACATGGCACCAATCATCGAGAACAGGGCGCTGAACGGCTCGTGATCAGCAAGCCAAGCGGAGCCCCAGCGGGCAGCGAGGGCGAGGGACACCAATGTGTGGGCGAGCAGCATCCACGCCAACGATCGCGGCGTCGATCCGGTGGGATGAGCCAGCTCGTAGAACAGAAAGACAGCCAGCCCCGCCGCTGCCGGCAAACGGTGTTGAGGCAAACGGTGTTGAGGCAGCCTGGCCTGAGGAGATCGATCTCCCGCCGAGTGTCTCGACGATCTCGGCCAGGGTCACCAGCGGGTTGATTGCATGTTGAGCACCGACCCACACCACCACATAGAGCGTGACGGGCAAGGGGTTGTTGCCTGTGTCGTTGGTGCCGATCAGCCCAGCCCACAGCGCCAGCATGAAGAGCGCGAGCGCGGCGATACGGCCGACCCAGCGCAGTACATTGAGCCATCCCGCAAGCGGGGGACTGGTGAGCTGGCGTCCGGCCGCCGCCTTGGCCAGCCGAGGGGTCGTCCACAACGTGCCGAGAGCAACAAATGAGATCACCAGGGCCAGCGGAAGGTCTCGGCGGGCGCCAACTCCGTGAGCGAACACCGGGACTCGAGCGAGCATCGCTAGCTCAACTGGATCGGCCACATCGCTCTCTTCGCCGTGACCATGGTCGTCGGCTGCCATTGCCTCGTCGGCTGTCACCTCGACGGTGGCCGTGCCGCGGATAGGCGTGCCATCGACGGCGTAGGCGCGGTGATCGTTGTGGCCGAATTCCACCCCCTATCTCGTGGCTGTCTTCGGTCAGCTCATCGATGTGCCAGTCGGTCCCGTAGAAGCGCATCACCCGTTCGCCGTCGATGTAGAGATGCAGATGACCTTCTCCTGCCACCGGGTCGATGCTGGCGGCGGCAGGGTTGATTGTGAAGTCATCGACCTCGATGAAAAGGTTGTGACCCGATTGAGGGTCGGGTTGGACATCGATGCTGATGGCCGGTGTGGTCTGACCCGATTCTTCGGCTGGACCGGCTTCGTCAGTGGTCGAGCCGCCGCAAGCAACGAGTGCAATGGCAGCGGCAGCAAGTGCGGCAACGCGGAAAAGGTCTTCTTCATGATGGGCGAAGAGCAGCCTGAGCGGCTTCGAAAACCACCGTCGGCAGCGCCGTGTAGCGGGCAACCACCTCAGCAGCATCAGCCAAGAGCTGGACGATGACGCGACCAACAATCAGGGCGAGAAGCAATCCCACGGCGACGGGGGTGGTGATGAGGCCGCCGGTAGTCGAACCAGCGAACCAGCCTTCGAGGCCTTCTTGAACAAGGAAAAGGACCGAGCTGGCGGCGGCAAGGCCGGTGGTTGATGACGAGCAGTAGCCAAGGTCGCTAACCTGACGGAGCACCAGAACGACGGCTCCGACCACGGCCACCGGGGTCAGTAGCGCCCATTGGGTCGAGAGATGAGCGTGGTCCAGATCAGATACGAGCGGCCCGAAACCATGGGGGAGCCACTCGAGGCCTGCGGTGGCAACGTATGCGAGTTGATGGACGACCAGGGCGCCAAGGGCGGCGATGGCTAAGAAAGGAGCGGTGTCGAGTTCCGGCCGCCTGCATCAACTCCAGACTACGTCACGCTACGACGGTGATGCGATCACGTTGCGGCGCCACCGCAATTCCCCGCCCAGCACCAGAACAAGCGTGGTAGCCCCCATCCCCACGAGGGTCTGACGCAAGCCAATGGCATCGGCCAAGATGCCGAGGGGCAGTGAAGCGAGGCCGAAGGCACTGAATCCAAGGCCGAGCAACGACTGGATTCGTCCGTGATAGGCCGGGTCGCTCATGCTCAGCGCCAGCGTTGCGTTCATCGATTGGAACGCTGAGGTCGAGCCGCCGACAAGGGCAGCGACGAGAAGGGCGGTCGTGTACGTGGGAGCAAGTCCCATCAGCACCAACGACCCGGCCAACATCACGCCGCTGATCACTTGGATGCGAGGACCTTGGGCCAGCACGCTGCGAGCGACGATCAGCCCGGCGAACAGCCCGCCCATTGCCCCGACCAACGAAAGCATGGCGAAACCCGAGGGACCGGCGTCGTAGAAGTCTTTGGCGACACTGGGGAGGAATGCGACGTAGGGGAACCCGACCATCGTGACCGTGATGGCCAACGTGATCACGATCTTCAGTGCCGGGATCGATCGGGCGTAACGAACGCCGTCCGCCATCTCGGCCAGAGGTGCCCGCTTTGGCCGCTTGGGGTCGGGCCGGCCAGGATCGAGGAAGAGAAAGCAGATGGCGGAGGACACGCTCAGCACCGTGCTGAACAGGTAGATGGCGGCGTAGCCGAGCCAGCTGACGCCAAGGAAGACCGCGGCTAACGCAGGACCAACGACACGGTTGCTGCTCATCGAGATCTGGGCGAGTGCAACGGCGTTCGGAATGAGTTTCGGGCCAACGATGTCGACGGTGAAGGCCATCCGGGCGGGCACCAGAGCCGAGAAAGCGACGGCTTGGACTGCCGACACAACGATAAGCATCCAGAACTGCGTCGCTCCGACAACTTCTGCCATACCGAGTCCGAACGATGACGCCGACAGAAGCAAGGTGGAAAGCACCAGGATGCGCCGTTTGGGGACCCGGTCGGCCAGCACGCCGCCGATCGGTGTCATCACCAGACTGACCGCGCCAAAAGCGAGGGTGACGAGGCCGAGCGAGGTGTTGTTGCCGCCCAGATCTTTGGCCAGTGCGCCGCGGGCAACAATTCCGCTGAAGATGGCGAGGTAGTAGAGGTAGGTGCCGAGCCAAATGATGCGAAAGGCCGGGATCTTGAACGATGCGAATGTCGGGGTGCGAGCTTCTCTGGCTTCGACCTCTCCTGGAGCGGCGGTCATGCAGTGGCGCGCTAACCGATCGATCCGTTGGCCCGAAGTGCTTCAATTTCCGGGTCGGTCAAGCCGGCATCCTGCAAGACGCTGGTGGTGTGCTCGCCCAACTTTGGTGCCGGGCCACGGGGCCCAACATCGGCTGTCTTGAACTTCATGGGGTGCGCCACCGAGTGGTACGCCCCGATTTCAGGGTCTTCCAGCATTGGGAACAGTCCGAGTGCCTCTGCCTGGGGGTCTGCGACCACTTCGTGAAGCGCAAGTACCGGCCCCCAGATCACGCCGTTGGCATCGAAGAGCTTGCCCCATTCATCGCGGGTCTTCGCTGCCAGCGCCCCGTCGACGGCGGCAACGACTTCGGGCATGTTCAGGAATCGCCCTCTGAGATCTTGGAGACGGTCGTCCTCGAGGAGATGCTCGAGGCCGATGATCTGGCAGAGCTTCGTCCACGCCGCATCTTCTGGCATGTTCATAACCACCCACTTGCCGTCCCCGCAGGGGTAACGGTTGGCCGTGGCGATGATCATGTTCTCACGGGATCGCGGTCGAAGCTGGGCTCGGTCCTGGGCTGTGATGGCGTAGTCGGTGGCCTGGGTCCACACGGCTGTCTCGTACAGCGAGGTCTCGACCACCTGACCCTTGCCGGTTCGTTCGGTCAGGCGCAGGGCGCCCAGGATGGCGCCAACGAACGCCAGGCCGGTGGTGTGGTCGCCTTGGGCTGGTCGAGCCATGGGGACCGGACCGTCTTCGCCTTCGCGCATCGCATCGTAGATTCCCGAGCGTCCGAAGAAGGCGGTGACGTCGTAGCCAGGTCGCCACGCCTCGGGCCCGGTTGTGCCATAGCCGGTGAGCGTGGCGTGCACGATCTTGGGGTTGACCGTCCGCATAGTCTCGGGGTCGAGGCCGAACTTTGTTTGGCGGTGGGTGAGGAGGTTGCACATGAAGATGTCGGCGTCCTCGCACAACCGGCGCACCAGCGCCGCACCTTCGTCGGTCTCGAGATCGACCGTGATCGATCGCTTGCCCCGGTTGTCGACGTCGAATTGGTAGTCGTAATGCTTGGTTTCCTCCGGCAGCTTCGGAGGCCGGCTGTTGTTGCGCATTGGGTCGCCGGTGAGGGGTTCGATCTTGATCACGTCGGCACCCATGTCGGCCAGGATCGCCCCCGCCGATGGCGAGGCCATCCAGTTGTCGATCTCGATCACCTTGATGTCGTCAAGCGGCGTAGTCACGGTGGTGACACTAACGTCCTACCTCATGAAGTTCGGATTCGTGCTGCCAAACAACTGGGGTCTCCCCGATCCACTAGTCATCGGCGATCTTGCCGCTGAAGCCGAGGAGCTCGGACTCGAGTCGGTGTGGGTCAATCACCACGTACTCAATATTGGATACATCGCCGATCGTCTCGACGATCGGCCGTACTACGACGCGCTCACCACGCTGACGTGGGTGGCTGCCCGGACCGAACGAGTTCGTCTCGGCACCTCCGTCCTAGTGTTGCCCTACCTCCATCCAATGGTGCTGGCCAAGACCTTGGCCACGCTCGATCAACTCAGCGGTGGGCGAGTCATCGCCGGTCTTGGGGTCGGAAGCCTGGCGGAAGAGAACGCGGCGATGCGGGTCGAGTACGAACGTCGCGGGCCATGGTCGGATGAGTTCATCGAAGTGATGCTGGCGCTTTGGTCGGACGGGCCCGGTTCGTTCGAGGGCGACCACTTCGCTATGTCGGGTCTGGTCGCCTCACCTAAGCCTGCGCAGAACGATCTCGAAATCTGGATTGGTGGTTCGGGCGCTCCGGCCCGCAAGCGGGCCGCCCGCTTCGGCCAGGCTTGGCATCCTCTTACCTCGGTCGGCGGCCTGGCCAAGCGCATGCCCAAGATGATCGACACCCTCGAGGCAGCGGGCCGTTCGCGCAACGATCTCATCGTGGCCCCGCGTATCACCGTCGACGCGGTGCCTGATATGGCTTCGGTCGAGGCATGGGCCGCAGCCGGCGCCGACCAGTTGATCATCGGCACCACCGGCGACGACATCGACGTGATCCGGCAGGGTCTGGCCCACGTCGGAGCGCTGGCCAAGGGCTGAGCCGACTAGAGCGTGGGCTCGACGTTTTGTTCGGCGCCCGCATACACGATGTTGCGCAAGGTCTTGCTGGCTTTGTGGTGGAAGGCCACGGCATCGGGGTGAAGATCGGCCTGGGGCCGCGGGCAATGTTCGAAGTGGTTGAACTCGTCTACGCCGCGAACGAGTGCCGCCGAGTCCCAATCGGCCAACAGCTGTTTCGTGTGGGTCGGCATGTAGTGCAGGGAGAGCCCGATCCGGCGGTCGTCGGTTGCGTTCGGCCCCGAACCGTGCGCCGCCTTCACGTTGTGGAACGACGTCTGGCCCGGCTCGAGCGGCATCGCAGCCGGGTTGCGGTCTCCGATGTCGATGGTCAGTTCCTGACCCCGACTGAGCAAGTTGTCTTCGTGGTAGGTCTCGACGTGGTCGAGCAGTTCGAGGTGACTGCCCGGCAGCACGCTCATGCAGCCGGCCGCCTCGGATGCGGGTGACAGTGCCACCCAAACGCTGACCAACTCGTCGTTGTCGAGACCCCAGTACGTGAGATCTTGATGCCAACCGACAAAGCTCGCTGTGTTGGCCTCCTTGATCCAGAAGATCGAGTTCCAGCACAGAATGTTGGGTCCGATCAGATCCTCGACCGAGTCGAGTAGGCGCTCGTTCCGCATGATGGCGTCAACCCAGGTGAATAACAGAAACGACTTCGACCGTTCGACCGCATCGATCGGGTGGCCCCGTTCGGCTTCGTGCGCCTCGAGCTTGGCCCTAGCGTCGGCCGCCTCGGCGGGGGAGAGGCCGGTGATTGGCGAGACGTAGCCGTGCTGGCGGTAGTGCGTAATCTGCGCCTCGGTGAGTCGCTTCGTTGTGCTGGTCCCCATGGGCCGAAGCGTAGATGGCTTCTCGCCCGGCCTGCTGGGCGGCCCCTCAAGGGCTGTTCCAACCATGAGGTTGGCGGCCGTGGCGGGTTCTGTCCAGCAACTCCTCGATACCGATCCAACGTTCGTTCCGGTCGAAGAGTTAGCTGCTGAAGCCGAAGAACTTGTTGCGCTGAGCCACCAGCTGCACGCCGCCCTCTTGGAAACGGTGGCCGCAGCCGAACGGGCCGGGGTTCATCGCCGCAAGAAGGTACGGACGATGGCCCGCTACCTCACCGCCTACACCCGCCAAGCTGGCTCCGACATGGGCCGCATCTGCAACCAGGCCGAGTTGTGCGGTCGCTTTCCCGTCATCCTTGACGCCCTGAAGCAGGGCACAATCGGAACATCGCAGGTTCAGCGCCTGGCCATTTTGGCTTCGCAACCCGGGCTGGTCGAGGCCTTTGGCCGCGATCTCGAGTTCCTGTTGGCGGCAGGTGGTCGTGAGTCGTATGTGATGTTCTCGGCCATGTGCAAGGCCTGGGCCGAATACAACGACCCAACCGATCCGGCCGACCTCGACGAGGCGCACCTGTCGAACCGCAAACTGCTGTGGGCGCAAGGTGTCGGTGGCGAGGTCGTTGCCGAGCTGCACGCTCCAGCGCTGTGTTGGGAACAGGTGCTCGAAGCCTGCGGCCCGGTGTATGAGTGCATGCTGGAAGACGACTGGAAGGTCGCCCGCGGTGAGCTTGGCGACGATGCCACCTTCGCCGATCTGGCTCGTACCGAGAAACAGCGTTGGTTCGATGCCCTCATGTCTGTGGTTCGGGCCGGCGCAGGGCTCGAAGACCCGGGCGTTGCCGTCGAAGTCGGCATTGTGGTCGACGAAGCGACGCTGGCCGATCAAGCCGACCGGGAACAGGTAGGCATCGACGTCGATGCCCCGGAGGCCGGGCCACTCGTTGAAGATGATTTCGAGCAGATCGCTGAGCGGCGCTGTCATACCCGGCACGGTTTGTCGATCACGTCGTCACTGGCTCTTCGGTGTGCTCTATCGGGTCACATCCGCCGCATCGTGATCGATGCTCCCGATCTCAACCCGTCGAAGAAGGCTCGCCTGTTCAGGGGTCCGCTTCGAGAGGCAATTCTGGCCAGGGATCGATGGTGTATGGGGCCGGGATGTGATGTTCCGGCCCAACGCTGCGAAGTCGATCACATCGTTCCATACAGTCGAGGCGGGCCGACCAGCGCCCAGAACGGTGCGCCGTTGTGCCGAGCCTGCCACCGTCACAAAACCCAACTCGAAGCCCTCGGCCTTTCCTGACATTGGCGTTCGTCGGACACCCGGTCTGGCCGCGCTACCCGGCCAGGATTTTGTAGAGCTCGGCCTTCGTTTTGGTGAGCACGTCAACTGCTTGCTCTCGCTGCTCGTCAGTGCCAAAGCGGCCTATCTGTCGGGCCTGAGATCCAGAGGCTCAGTTGATTCGGCGGTCGATTCCCTGCCAGTAGGGCTCGCGCAGGTCGGTTTTCAGAATCTTCCCCGACGGGTTGCGGGGGAGTACGTCGAGAAAGTCGACACCGGTTGGGCATTTGAAGTGAGCCAGTCGCTCGCGACAAAAGGCGATGATCTGGGCTGGGTCGGGAGTAGTGCCGGGCTGGGCGACCACGATGGCCCGGACGGTTTCGCCCCACTTCTCGTCGGGAATGCCGATGACGGCAACATCGAGGATCTCGGGGTGGGGCATCAGGGCGTTCTCGACCTCGGCCGGGTAGACGTTTTCGCCACCCGAGATGATCATGTCCTTCACTCGGTCCTTCAGGTACAGATAGCCCTCCTCCATGTAGCCAGCGTCGCCGGTCCGAAGCCAGCCATCGCCGGGCATCGCCGCTGCGGTATCTGCCGGCTGTCTCGCATATCCGGTCATCACCTGCGGGCCCCGCACCCACACTTCGCCGACCTCGCCGTCTGCGACCTCTTGCATGGTCTCGGTGTCGACGATCTTCATTTCGACCTCCGGTACGGCCTTGCCCACGCTGCGAAGCAGGTGAGCTCGCGGGCCGCCAGGATCGTGATCCTCCCAAGGCAGGTAAGTGGCGGTGGCATGTTCGGTCAGGCCATACCCGGCAACGAAGTGACACCCGAAGGTGTTGATGGCCCGCACCAGCACATCTTCGGTGATGGGGGCGGCCCCGTAGACGATGTTTCGAAACGACGAGAAGTCGGCGGTCGCCGCCTCGGGCGCGGCCAGCAGCATCTGGATAACGGCGGGCACCATGATGGCGTTGGTGACGCCTTCGTCGGGAATCACTTGGAGCATTTCGGAGGGGTTGATGTCGCGCAACAGCACCGAATCGGCACCGCACCACAGACCGGCAACCGCCCATCCGCTGCCAGCAATGTGAAACAGCGGCAGGCAAACAAGATTTACCGTGTCTTGGTCGAACTGCCAGACCTCACACCGGTTCACCATCTGCTGCACCAGGGCCCGGTTGCTGACGTCGACTCCCTTTGGTAGGCCCGTGGTGCCTGAGGTGTAGAGCTGGTAGCAGACGTCGTCCAGCGACGATTCGATGCCGGGGTCGGTGGCTGCCTGAGCCCGCATCCAACCGTCGAACGAGTCATAGCCCCCAGTCGGTGTGCCGACAACGACGACTTTTCTCAGATGCGGCAGCTCCATCTGATGGAGGTAATCGAGGAACTCTGGACCGATCACCAGCACACCGACTTCGGCGTGATCGAGGATGTACTGCATCTCGGCCGGCGCCAGGCGCCAGTTCACGGCGAGGGTGACGGCGTTGATTTTTGCTGCCCCGAACAGTAGCGGGAAGTACTCGGGTGTGTTGTGAGCGAGGAAGCCCACTCGTTCAGTGGCAACGACGCCTTCGGCGAGAAGCGCCTGAGCGATCTGGCTCGACTGCTCGTCCCATTCGCCATAGGTGTGATGGCTGCCTTCGAAGCGCATCGCCGAGGCATTTGGTCGTTCCTTGCCGTGATGGCGAATCACCTGGGCCATCGTGTCCAACTGCACTGGATTTGCCTGCATCGGACGATCCTTTCAGTCGTCTCGCTAGACGCCCAATTTCACTGGAGCGGCCAAGGGGCCCCGAAACACGATGTTGGGACGCCAGCCGACGTCGACCCAGGGATCGAGCGGTAGCTGGGCCTCTGGATAGCGCCGTGTGAACTCGGCAATCACGACATCAATTTCGAGCCGGGCCAGGGCCGAGCCCAGACAGTGATGCATGCCGCCACCGAAGGACATGATGCGGCTTCCGGTGCGGGTAATGTCGAAGCGGTCAGGGTCGGCGAAGCGCTCTGGATCTCGGTTGCCGGCCAGGTAATGGAGGTAGCAGCGGGTGCCTTGGGGTATGTCGACGCCGCGGATGGTCGTGGCTGTGCGGGCGGTACGGGTGGTCATGATAATGCTGGTGTCCCATCGCAACCATTCTTCGACTGCTCCGGGTAGTAATGACGGGTCTTCGTGCAGGTCCCGGCGTTGCTGAGCGTCTCCGGTGAGGTAGCCAAAAAGGCCCATGGCCAGGCTGTCTCGGGTGGTGTGATGGCCGGCCGAGAACAGCATCATGAGCAGCGCGATCAGCTCATGGTGATCGAACGCCGAACCGTCGTCGTCCTCGGCCTGGATGAGAGCGGTGAGGAGGTCGTTGCCGGGGCGCTGCCGGCGGTCGTCGACGATCTCCTCCAGGCGATTCCATTCTAGAGCCGCCGATGTCTCGCCCTCGGCTTGCTGCTCGGACGTCAAGAACGGAGCGGTGAGGTGGGTGAGAGGGTCGTTGGCCCGATCGAAGAACTCCCGGTCGGCGTCGGGAATGCCCAACATCTCGCTAATGACCATGGAAGGAAGTGGATGGAACACCTCCTCACGGAGGTCGACGACGCCGTCGGAATCGACGTTCCGTTCGGCTCGATCGAACAGCTCCGCTGTCATGGTTTCGATGCGGGGCCGAAGCAGCTCAATTCGGCGAGGGGTAAAGGCTCGCAGCGCCAAGCCACGAAGCCGTGACAGGTCGGGGTTGTCGTAGAACGTGAGGCGGCGGCTGGCGTAGTCGAAGGCGTACCCCGACCCGAGACGGCCTCGTAGTTCCTCGATGAAGAGGTCCCGCGGTGTACCGAAGGCGGGCGAGCGTGAGATGGCCGCCATGTCGGCATGACCGGTCAGCACGAAGGCGTTGAGTGACTCGCTCCAATGGATCGGGTCGTCGGCCCGCAGGCGATGTAGTAGTGGATAGGGGTCGACTCGCAATTCAGGGTCGCGGGGATCGAAACTCACAGCCGTCCGCCCCTACGACCGGACCGTCTCGTTCCAGGGTCCGGTGTCGTTTCGAGGCTCGCGAGGCAGGCCGAGTACTCGTTCTCCGACGATGTTGCGTTGCACCTCCGAGCTGCCGCTGTAGATCGTTCCGGGGCGTGCTCCCATGAAGGTAGTGACCCATCCTGCTGACGATGCAGGGCTGCCGACATCATCAACACCGACGCCGGTGGCAGCGTCGCGGCCCGTAAGGGTGAGGGCCTCGGCTCCGAGGATGTCGAGAGCGAGTTCGGTGAGCTTCTGGTGGTATTCCGACCACAACAGCTTGTTCAGCGACGACTCGGGGCCCTGGTGGTAGCCGCTCAGAGCGTTGGTGACGGCTCGCATGCCCTGGAACTTCATGATCTGCACCTTCGAATGGCACCACGCCAGCCGTTGCCGAATGAGCGGGTCGCTCAGTCTTCCTCGATCGCGGGCCATTCCGATGAGTCGGTCGAGCTCCTCGCCGTATCGAATGCCCATGGTTGTGGCGTCGTCGCCGCGCTCGTAGGCGAGCAAGGTGTTGGCTACCGCCCAGCCGTTGTGCACCCCTCCGACGACGTTCCCCTTCGCCGTTCTGGCATCGGTGAAGAACACTTCGTTGAAGTCGTGGTGACGAGAGGCATTGACGATCGGCCGCACCTCGACGCCGGGTTGATCGATCGGGCACAGCAGGAACGAGATGCCCGCTTGTTTGCGGACAGAGGTGTCGGTACGGCAGAGCACGAAGATCCAGTTGGCGTTGTGGCCTTGTGAGGTCCAGATCTTCTGGCCATTGATGATCCACTCGTCGCCATCGAGCTCGGCCCGGGTGGCAAGTGACGCCAGGTCCGAGCCCGAGTTGGGCTCGCTGTAGCCCTGGCACCACACGTCGGTGCCATTGAGGATGCGAGGAAGGAAGTGCTGTTGCTGTTCTTCGGTACCCCACTCGATCAGGGTGTGCCCCAACATGCCGATGCTGAAGATGTCGTTGTCGTTGCCGGTCGGTACGCCGGCCTTTGCGAACTCTTCGGCCAGCACGGTGCGTTCCAACTGCGACAGGCCAGCGCCACCGAACTTTTCCGGCCAGGCAACCCCCAGCAGACTGTTTTCGGCCAGCGTTGGCCGCCAGTGGGTGATGAAGGTGGTGCGTTCCTCGGGTGACAGCGCCCCCATGCCCGACCAATCGGCAGGAAGTTCGCGGGCGAGGAGGGCCTGGATCTTTTCTCGGAATGCGCCAGCCTCGGCCGTGTAGTTGGGGTCCATAGTCGGAGTCTGGCACGATTCGCGAATGGATCTCACACTCTCGGATCTCCCACTCGCGCCTGCCGTTGATCAGGTGGCGGCCGTCAAGAACGGGGTGGTTTCAGCCGCCGATCTGTTGGAAGCCACGCTCGCTCGGTACGAGCGGTTCAATCCTGATCTCAACGCCATCGTTGTCACCAGTCTCGACGAAGCGCGAGCTCGGGCCGTCGAGCTCGACGCCGCCGCAGCCGCCGGCCAACCATTGGGACCCCTGCACGGCCTGCCCATGACGATCAAGGAAGCATTCAACTGGGCCGGCAAGCCAACGACGTGGGGCTATCCGGCAATGGCCGACAACATCGCCGACGACAATGCCACCATGGTGCAGCGGCTACACGACGCCGGAGCCGTGATCTACGGGAAGACCAACGTGCCGATCTCGCTTGGCGATTGGCAGAGCTTCAACGAAATCTACGGAACGACCAACAACCCGTGGGATCTGTCTCGTTCGCCCGGTGGTTCCTCGGGCGGTTCGGCCGCCGCTCTGGCCGCAGGAATGGCCGGCCTCGAGCTTGGCAGCGACATTGGCGCCTCTATCCGAAACCCGGCCCATTACTGCGGCGTGTTTGGCCACAAGCCGACCTTCGACCTGCTTCCGATGACCGGCCACTCGTTGCCCGGCAGTCACCCGCTGATTGACATCGGAGTTGTTGGGCCGCTGGCTCGGTCGGCTGCGGATCTCGATCTCGCCCTCGATGTGTTGGCTGGCCCCGATCGTTTCAACGCCGTCGGCTATCGAATCGACCTGCCCTCCGAGCCGAGAACCGAGCTCAGTCAGTTCAAGGTCGGGGTCATGCTCGAGAGTCCGGTGCTGACACAGGATGACGAGCTGACAGCGCAGCTCACTGCTTCGGTGGCAGCCCTGGAGCAGGCCGGACTTCAGGTGCACTGGGATGCCAAGCCCGACATAGACCAGATCGCTGCCCACGAGAACTATCTGGTCTTGCTTCGGGCCGCATTGGCTGCCTTTGTCGTAGAGGACGATCTTGGCCCGCACGAGGCCGCGGCCGAGAGGTATCGAGCAGGCGATCGCGACTATCGAGCTATCGCCGGCCGCGGCATCACCATCAGCCACCGCCACTGGTGGCATGCATCGAACGAGCGTGAGAACTTGCGGGGCAAGTGGGCCGAGTTCTTCAACGACTACGACCTGCTGTTATGTCCGATCGCGGCGTCGGCCGCCATCATGCACGACCATGTAGGCGAGCGGCCCGAGCGCACGATCGCGGTGAACGGAGGCCGACAGCCCGGCATCGACCAGATGTTCTGGGCAGGTTGGTCGTGCAACGTCTACCTCCCGGCCACGATGGCGCCGGTCGGCGTTACGGCGAGTGGTCTGCCGGTTGGTCTGCAGATCGTTGCGCCACATCTGCACGATCGACGATCGATCGCCTTCGCCGGTCTGATCGAGCGTGAACTCGGCGGGTTCGTCCCTCCGCCTGGCTATGAGGCGCTCCCGGCTAGGTGACCCCGGCTAGGTGACCTATATCCGGGCTTTGGCCACCGGCAGGCCAGGCACGTCGGCCCGGGTCCGGAAGACGGTGCCGGCCCGACCGGGGTCGTCGGTGTTGTCGGCCGTGACGATGTAGAGATCGCGGCGATCCTCGCCGCCGAAGCACACACTGGTGACGGCCTTGGCCGGCACATCGATCGAATCGACCACCTCGCCGGTTGGCGAAAGACCTCGAACGGCGCTGTTGCCGTAATCGGCGACCCAGATGGTGCCGGCTTCATCGACGGCGAGGCCGTCAGGGAAGAACTTCGCGTGCTCGTTGAGGGCTCGACGATTGACCAGTTGATCATCTTCGATGTCGTGGCAGATCAGGTGATGTTTGCCCGTATCGGCGTGGTAGATCGTCGTCTCGTCCGGTGAGAAGCCGATGCCGTTGGTGAGCGTGACCCCGCCGTAGACCTCGGATGTCGAACCGTCGAGTTCGATCCGATAACACTCACCCGGGGTCTGATCCTCGAAGTCACCGGCGAAGGGATCGGAGCGGATCGTGCCGCAGTAGATGCGCCCGTGGGAATCGGTCATGAGATCGTTGAACGAAACGCCTGGCTCGAAGATGACCCGCGTCTTGCCGTCTTTCACGTGACAGACGTTGCGGCCGCCGACCACAAAGCCTCCGTCGGCATGAAGAGCGATGCCGCCGACGCCGCGACGCTTCGGGATGGCAACAGTAATCTCGCCATCGGGTGAGCGACGGTAAACACCCCCGTTCGGGACGTCGCTGAAGTAGAGGTTGTTGTCGTCATCGACTCGGGGGCCTTCGATCAGTCCGTACCCGAATGCAAGTGTCTCGATCTCACGTGGTGCCATTGAGTGCTTTTAGCTCACCCCGTGCTTTTAGCCCAATCTCTAGCTGAGCGCGGCCATGAAAAGCGCTTGCACTTCGTCATCGGTAATGGGGCCATGTGAAGCAACCGCCGGCGATCCCTTAGAGGCCTCGTGCGGCGTCTCGCGGAGGTCGATCACCACGTCGTCAGCTGCGTCGGTAGCGGATGGCGAACGCAGACCATCGACAACGGCGACCACGATCACGACGGATCCAGTCAGAACGAGAAATCGTGCTGCCCCACTGATGTCGGCGATGCCGCTGAGGGTCACTGCTGCCGCCATCGCTGCCAGCAGGCCGATTAATCCCAGAATTATTCGTTTCATTGATTCAGCCTCCACAAGCATCGTCCACTGAAAGGTTACTTAATGTGGTTGATGAACACAAAGAGTGAGCAACTACGCATCGAACACGATGTTTCCGTCGCTTTGGGCGACCAGAGGTTCTTCGGTGGACCATGGGAAGTTGATCCACTGGTCGGTCTGCTTCCAGATGTAGTCGCACTTCACCAGCGAGTGAGACTTTTCGTACAGGACGGCCGTTCGTGATTCGGCCACCACGTCTTGGCAATAGTCGTGTACGGCCTTCAGTGTGTGCCCTGTGTCGGCGACATCGTCGGCCACGAGGATCTTGGCGTCGGTGAGGTCGACCTTGTCCATGTAGGGCGGCAGCATCACGGGAACCTCGAGCCGGTCGTCCACGCCGCTGTAAAACTCAAGGTTCATCACGTACAGATTTTTGACCGACAACGCGTAACCGAGCGAGCCGGCAGCGAAGAGCCCACCCCGGGCGATGGCCAAGATCATGTCAGGCCGGAATCCGCTGTCGGCGACTTGTTTGGCCAACTCCCGAATGGCCACGCCATAGGTGGCCCAGTCGAGTACTTCGCGTTCCTCAGATGCAGGCATACAGGGAAGTTACCCATAACAGACCCGAGCTTGTCCGCTTAGTAGGATCTGTTCGTCATGCGTCGCCCCGTCACCATCATGGTGTTCTGTCTTCTTTCCGCCATGACTCTCTCATTTTCGGTCGCCCCGAGAGCGGTCGACGCGGAGGACAAGATTGCCAATGCCAGAGCTGAACGCGACGAATTGCGAACACAGAAGGCCGATGCGGCCGCCGAACTCGACGCTGCGAAAGCTGATGATGCACAGGTCGCCCAGGCGCTTCGGGACATCACTGACTCGGTCAACGCACAGCTAGCCGACCTCGATGACCTTCGTCGGCAACTCGAGATTGCTGAAGGCATCGCGGCCGAGGCAGGGGAAGAGGTGGCCGCCGCCGACTCCGAGCGCGAAGCGATAGAAGACGAACTCGGCGAGCTGGCAGTGGTTGGATTTCTCCGCAGTACGGGTGACGAGCAGAGTCTCTTCTTCGCATCAGCGGACCCGACAGAGGCGACGCGGCAAGCGTCCATGCTTCAGTTTGCCAACACCGATGCCGCCGACTTGCTCGAGGAGATGCGGATAATCATCGAGGATCGCAACATTGCTGAGGCGATCGCTCAGGCCGCAGTTGACGAGTCCAAGTTGTTCGAGTTCGAGATGGAAGCGATCTTGGACGAGCTCGAGGACGAGCTCGATGCTCAGTCGACGCTGAAGGCTGAACTCGAGGCCAGGGTTGGTAGCTGGAACGAGAAGCTCAGCGAACTCCAGCAGGAAGAGGACGAGCTCAGCCAGTTCATCCGCGAGGAAGAGGCCAAGCTTGCGCCGCCGCCGCCCCCGAATCCTTCAGCGCCAGGAACTACCTCGGCGAGTGGGTTCCAGTGGCCGGTCGGCGGTCGGGTCACCAGCGAGTTCGGTTATCGGGTACACCCGATCTACAGCACCCGCAGGCTGCACGCCGGGATCGATCTCGGAGCTCCCTCCGGCACGCCAATTGTGGCGGCCAAGGGTGGCACCGTCATCAGCGCCGGTTCCCGCGGCGGCTACGGCACGACCGTTGTGATTAGCCACGGTGGTGGCATTAGCACGCTCTACGCCCACCAGTCGCGCCTGGCGGTTCAGACCGGCGATGTGGTCGGGCGCGGCGACGTGATTGGCTACGTCGGCTCAACGGGCAACTCGACCGGGCCCCACCTGCACTTCGAGGTGAGGGTCAGCGGCACGCCGAATAACCCTCGGGGCTATTTGCCTTAGCGTCGGAACCTCAGACCCCGTTGACGGGGATCGAGTGCCATCCGCTTGCGCCGTTGGGCGCCGGTGCTGCTGGGAGATCGGTCTGGATCTGGCCGCTGCCATCGGTGGCTCGCACCTGGACTCGATGGTTTCCTTCGGTCGCAACCCAGGTGATGAACCACTGACGCCACGAGTTGATACCAAGTGAGTCGCCCAGCTCGGCCTCGGTCCAGGGTCCCTCGTCGACACGGACTTCGACCTTCTCGATGCCAAGGTTCGGGGCCCACGCCACGCCGCCCATCGCAATCTCAGTGCCGATAGGAATACCGGCGCCGGCCCGAGGGGTGTCGATACGGGACTGCGTTTTGATCGGACCTGACTTCGACCAGCCGCGAGGTATCCAGTAGCCATCGAAGTCTTCGAGGGTCGTCAGCTCGATCTCGGAAATCCACTTGGTGGCCGAGACATACCCATAGAGACCACTTACGACGAGTCGGGCGGGGAACCCGTGGTCGATGGGCAAGGGCTCGCCGTTCATGGCTACGACCAGGAGGGCGGTACGGCCGTCGTAGGCCAGATCAGTAGGGAACCCACAGTCCCATCCATCTACTGATGTGCTCCGAATCTGTGTTGCCCCCAGCTGGACACCGGCCTCGTCGAGCAACTCAGTCAGGGGTATGCCTTGCCACACGGCGTTGCCGACCAGATCGCCTCCGACTGCGTTCGAGACGCACGACAGGGTGACGGGTGCAATGGTGTTGGCTCGGTCGAGGAGCTCCTGATAAGTGAAGGTGAGCTCATTGTCGACCATGCCGTGAATCCGCAGTGTCCAGTTGCTGGGGTCGACCTGCGGAACCAGCAGAGCAGTGTCGATGCGATAAAAGTCGTCGTTGGGTACGACGATCGGAGCGATGCCTGAAATTTGGTTGATGGGGTTGGCTTCGGCCAACGCCACCTGTGCAGCGACGTCTTCCGCCGTGCCGACCGGTGCTATCTCAACCGAAGCCCGGGCCTCGGTCGCAGCGGACCGGCCACGCAGTGACCTTCCTGCCGCTGCGCCGGCAGTGGTGACCGCCGCAGCGATGCCAGCCCAGCCGAGAAACGAGCGTCGCGAGGCGATTGGTTCGCGCATACTCTGCGCCGGTCCTGGCCCTTCGGTTGCTCCACCTTCTTCGCCTCGTTCTCTGGTCCGCTCGCTGCCCAGAAAGAGCATCACCGTGAGGGTGGCGATGCCGGCGGCCGTGGCAAAGATGGCGATCAGAAGGCCGCTGACGACGCCGCCCTGAGCGTCGGTAGCAATGGCCAACCATCCAAGCAGACCAAACACCGTGATACCGAGAACGCCAATGCGAGTGTGGCGACGAGAAGCGATGCCCAACCCAACAGCGATGATGATCGAAATCAGCACCGTGCCGATGATCAAGGCCGGCTTGTCAGAGAGTCCGAAGACGTCTTTGCCGAAGTTCACAAACCACACCGGCGCATTGTCAACGACTCGATTGGCTACTGCGGTGACCGGACCGGGGCGCGGCGCGGCAAGAGCACCGACGAACTCGCCGGTCGAGAGAGACGCGGCAGCAGCGAGTGCCCCGGCGAGTCCAGCCCGCCACTTCGGGATGTACCAGTCGGTCGGGGAGGATGCCGTCATGGGTTCCATAGTGACGTGTTGAACGAGCCCGGTGTGCAAACTCTTCCCTCATTCAGATTTTGTTCACAACATTCTCCGCTGGCAACGGAATGACGTGATGTGCTGCTCGGTTGGTTCTGGCTATGCGACCCCTTTCTGCTGTGCTGCTTGCGATCTCGCTAGCCGCCTCTGCTTGTGGTGCCTCTTCGACGGCCGCCGACGCTCCCGCCATCCCTAGGGGCTCAGCTGACGCTGGCGACGCGGCCCCCGCTGAGGCGGACGACATGGCCTCGGTAGACGACGAGGAAGATCCGGCGACCGAAGAGAATCTGTTCCCCGACATAGCCGTCCTCGACGTACAGACCGGCGACTCTGTGAATCTGGCCGCACAACTGGGTGGCGGCGACACGCCGGTGCTGCTCTGGTTCTGGGCGCCTCATTGAAGCACCTGCCGGGCCGAGGGCCCGGACGTCGAGCAGTTTGCTCGAGACCACGGTGACAAGGTGCGCGTTGTTGGCATGGGCGCGCAGGACAACTTCTCGTTCGCGCAGGAATTCCGTGAGTCGACGGGAACAACGTCGTTTCCGATGCTCTGGGACGAAGCGTTCTCGACCTGGAGTTATTACGGAGTGAGTGGCCAACCGACCGCCATACTGGTGGACGTCAACGGCCTGCCGATCAAGAGTTGGCTTGGCTCGTTCTCCACCGACGAGGTGCTGGAACTGGCCGAGGCAGCCTGACAGACTGGCTCACCAGTCTCGCTGACAGACTGGCTCACCAGGCCCGTTGACAGACTGGCTCACCAGTCCAAGGAGTTCGTTATGAAGGTTGTCGTTGACTTTGATCTATGCGAAAGCAATGCCATTTGTATGGCCATTGCCCCGGAGGTTTTTGAGGTCAGGGACGACGACTTCTTGTACGTCTTGAACGAGCAACCCCGTCCAGAGCTGGCGGAGAAGGTTCGGGAGGCGGCCGAACGCTGCCCGAAGCAGGCCATCACGATCGAAGACTGAGCAGCCTTGGTTCCCCAATCGGGGCGAATTGTCGTCGTCGGGGCGTCGCTGGCCGGGTTGCAGGCTGCGCAGACGTTTCGGCGGGCCGACTTTGACGGTGCCCTCATCATGATCGGCGATGAGCCGCACTATCCGTACGATCGTCCGCCGCTCTCAAAGCAGTACTTGGCCGGCGAGTGGCCGGAGGAGAAGCTACGCCTTCGGGCCGCCGTCGATCCCGAGGAGCTCGGTATCGATTGGCGACTCGGGACGGCGGCGACGAGCCTTGACCTGGCCGCCCGCTCTGTCGCCCTCAGCGATGGCTCGACGGTCGACTACGACGGCTTGGTAATCGCCACGGGCGCCGCCGCCCGTTCACTTCCCGGGGCCGAGTTGGCAGGCGTTCACGTGTTGCGCTCTCTCGACGATGCCATCGCTCTCCGACACGAGTTCGACCAGAACCCGAGGCGGGTCTGTGTCATCGGCGCTGGGTTCATCGGCGCTGAAGTGGCGGCGACAGCCCGCGAACGAGGACTCGAGGTGTCGCTGATCGAGGCTGCCGATGCGCCGATGTCACGGGTCCTCGACCAGGCCGCCGGTATGGCTATCGCCGACCTCCATCGAAGCCACGGCGTCGAAGTGCGGCTGGGTGTCGGCGTCGAGGCCATCGTTGGTTCTGAGGTCGGTGTCGAGCGGGTCCATTTGGTCGACGGTTCATCGATCGAGGCCGATTGTGTCGTTATTGGCATCGGTGTGGTCCCCAACACCGCGTGGCTCGAAGGGTCGGGCCTTCGGATCGACAACGGTGTTGTCTGCGACGAGACCTGTTTAGCCGCCCCGTCAGTCGTGGCCGCGGGCGACGTTGCCCGTTGGCCAAATCGTCGTTTCGGATCTGAGCTCACTCGAGTCGAGCAATGGGACAATGCTGTCGATCAGGGCGCCTACGCCGCTCGCCGTCTGTTGGCGACAGCGAACGATTCGCCCATCGATCCCTTCACCCCAGTGCCCTGGTTTTGGTCTGACCAGTACGACCGGAAGATCCAGCTGGCTGGTGTTCCCAGCAGCCGGGCCGAAGTAGTTCACGGCTCCATCGCCGAGCAGCGATTCGTTCAGATCTACAGCGATCCTTCCGGCGAATCGCTGGTGGGCGCGCTGGCCTGGAACCGGCCGCGGCAGGCCATCATGGCCCGTCAACTGGTCGAACGGGGTGCGTCGATGGACGAAGGCCGTGCTGATCTCAGCGGGTGACGAGTGACTGAGCTCGTCGAACATGTCAGTGCCGACGGCCGGGTCGTCGAGATTGTGACGCGGCAACAGATGCGCGAACGGCTTCTTCGGCACCGGTGCTGTTATGTAGCGGTGCTGACAACGGGCGACGAAGTTGTGGTGCACCAACGTGCCTCATGGAAAGACGTCTACCCCGGCTGGTGGGATCTTTGCTTCGGTGGAGTGTGTGGGGTTGGCGAGGACTGGGAGCCTTCGGCTCTGCGAGAGTTGATGGAGGAAGCCGGTCTCGAGGCCAAGCTGACTGAGCTCGGCCGCGGAGCTTACGAAGGCGATGATGGGAGCGTGATCGGGCGGGTGTATCTGGCCCGCTCTGATGCGGAGCCCAACTGTCCTGATGGTGAGGTGGTGGCAACCGATCGGGTGCCGAGGGCTGATCTTGCTCGATGGGCGGAGGGTCGTCAGGTTTGCCTCGACTCGCTTCAGATCGTGCTTCCGCTTCTTAACAGCTGGTGAAAAGCGGTGCTGATTGGTACCGCCCTGCATGGTGAGTCGGTTGGATGAGGTATGCCAAGCAGTCTGAGTGGCCCGAACAACCTCACTAGCCTCAACAACCTCACTAGCCTCAACCGGGTGACTGTCCCGGGTGTGACTCCTGATGTGCTCGTTGTTGACGACGAACCCCAGGTCCGTGAAATTGTCGCCACCTATCTAGAGCGTGACGGGTTCACGGTCCGGACGGCCGCCACCGGCGCGGAAGCCTTGGCCGAGTTGGCTCGCAAGCGGGCCGACCTCGTGGTCCTCGATTTGATGTTGCCGGGGATCGATGGCCTGGCCGTGCTGCGGAAGCTCCGAGAGTCGGGCGACCAAGTGCCCGTGATCGTCCTCAGCGCGAAGGGCCGCGAATCGGAGCGGGTTGCCGGTCTCGAACTGGGTGCGGACGACTACCTGGCCAAGCCGGCGTCGCCGCGGGAGGTGGCCGCCAGGGTGCGAGCCGTGCTTCGGCGTTCGGGGGCGGTCGGGCCTGATGTGTTGACAATCGGCGAACTCGAGATCGATCTTGTAGGCCGCCGCCTCACTAAGGCGGGCGCTCCGGTGGATTTGCCACCGAAAGAGTTCGAGCTGCTGGCCCGGTTCGTTCAGTCGCCGGGGCAGGTGCACAGTCGGGGCGATTTGCTCCGTGATGTATGGGGCTCGAGCCCAGACTGGCAAGACCCTGGCACGATCACCGTGCACATCCGTCGGCTGCGGCGAAAGATCGAGGACGACCCGGCAAATCCCCGTCACCTGGTGACGGTGTACGGCGTCGGCTACCGATTCGACGAATAGTGAACGCCGACCTCATGCCCGAGCAGGGCGACATTGTCGCCTTTGTCATTGCCACCGTGGTCTTGGCCGGCCTTGCCGCGTTGCTGCTACCCCGATTCTTCCGTCGCCTCAATCTGCGCCAGGCGGTTCCGGTTCTTGCCCTCATCGGGCCGGTATTGGCCGTTGCCGGCAGCCTTTTTGGTGGGCTGGCCATGACGCTGTCTCGGCCCGATGTCGGGTACGTCGTGATGGTTGGTGCCATTACCGGTGTGGCTGCGGTGATCGTAGGGTGGCGCTTGGCACGGCCGCTGGCCAAGGACCTCGATGCTCTCGCCGCCACGGTTGATGCCATTGCCGGTGGCGATCGCTCAGCTCGCACCGGCATCGCCCGTCCCGACGAGGTCGGAGCGCTTGCTGCCACCGTCGATGAACTGGGTCGCCGCCTCGCTCGTAGCGAGGCTGAGCGTGGGGCTGCCGAGGACGAGCGCCGGGCCGTCGTCAGCGCGCTCAGCCACGACTTGCGTACGCCTCTTGCCTCGCTTCTGGCTTCGGTGGACGCACTCGAAGACGGAGTGGGTGACGAAACGAAACATCTCGCGGCAATGCGTCGGAACGTGCTCGCCCTCGAACGGTTGGTCGAGGATCTTTTCCTTCTTGCCCGGGCTGACAGCGGCAGCCTGGCGCTCCATCTCGAGCCACTCGATCTAGCCGAACTCATCGATGAGGCCGTCGAAGCGGTCGGACCGACCGCTTCGGAGCGAGGGGTAGCGCTTCGAGCCGATCTTTCGGTGGCGATACCAATCGAAGGCGACAATGTTGCCCTCGGTCGGGTCTTGAGAAACCTGCTCGACAACGCGACTCGGCACGCTAGGTCGACCGTTGACATCACGACCGTTGTCAAAGAAGCGTCTGTCGTGGTTGAGCTGCTCGACGATGGAGACGGCTTCGACGTCGAGTTTGTGCCGCGGGCGTTCGAGCGCTTCAGCCAGGCTGACGGAGCTCGGTCAGGGCTGGGCGGAGCCGGTCTCGGTCTGGCCATCGCCCAAACTCTGGTATCTGCTCATCAGGGGGCCATCGCCCTTCACCCTGGCCCCGGTGGTCGAGTGATTGTCAGCCTCCCGTTGCCAACGGCCGTCTCGATGCTCGACTCGAGCGGCAGCTCCCTGGCCTAGTCCTCTCATACGACGAGAGCAAGCTGCCGAGTCTGGGAAGCACCAACCGAACGGTGGCGACTTCTCGGGTCATTGTCGACACCTTCGTCGACATCGGCATCGAGACGGTCGTCGGTCAGCATCGGGCCTTTCTCAATGTTGACCAGAACTTCCTCGCCGACCCGGACCTGCTGACGGTGCCGGCCGATCGGATCGTGCTCCAGCTTCCGGAGACAACCACTGCCAGCGTTGAGACCATGGCCGGGATCGATCGGCTCAAGTCAATCGGGTACGAAATCGCTCTGAACGGCTACCGCAGCGACCTTCCGATCGCAGAACTCGTTGACCTGGCTGACGTCGTCAAACTCGACGCATTGGCTCTGGACGACGACCGTCTCGTTCGTGAGCTAGCAACCCTCGGCGATAGAAACCTCATTCGTGTCGCCAAGCGGGTGGACTCAGCTGTTCGTCGTCAGCGGCTTGCTGACATGGGCTTCCACTACTTCCAGGGCCACTTTCTGGCCAGTCGCCTGCGCCGAGCAGCTGGAAGTCGGCGCGCCTCGCGGGACGCAGTTCCAAACGGTCCCCGGCCCCCGAATCGCAGAGCTTTACCGTGACTCGATCGGCTGGGCCGACAGAGTCACCGCCGACGTGTCTTGATCACGATTCGGGCAAAAAGCACTATTTGGACGCCCGTTTGCGGAGCCGATGGATTGGTATGGCTGGAGCCCACATGAATGTGGTGGCGACGCGCGGGCGACTCAATCTGCCCCCGATCGATGGTTCGATACGGCGCGAGGCCATGCCGGTCGAGATTGATCTCGTCCGTGGTGATGGAACGTTGACGGTCGGCGACCTCCGTGTTGCGGCCGAGACCTTTGAGGCTCACTGCCACCACGAGGTGGCGCACCGCCTGTGGACGGCCGTTGGATTGGCAGCGGCGGACATTGATGCCGAGGCACTCTTCGATGAAGCGACCGAGCGGGCCGGCACGGCTATCGGCCGAGTCGGGGCCGAAGCCGACGACCGCTTCCGGCAATCGGGTGTGAAGTTCGACTATCTCGCCATCGCCACTCAGCGAGACGAGGGTGCGACGGCCACTGACGTTGCGCTCCAGAACGGTTGCTCGATCAGCACCGTTGCCCGGGCCGTCGGCTACGCAGCCGAGCGGACAAGGCTTCTCGAAGATCATCCGGATTTTCTTCGTCGATTGGTTGCCGAGAGCGACCCTGAGCCCCTAGCCCTGCACTACGGCATCGATCTCAAGATCATGCGTTGGATCGTGGCTACAGGCTTCAATCGTCGCCGATCCTGAGCGCCCTCTACGATGCCGTCCATGGAACGGCTGGGCACGAAGGCGCTGCTGACAACACTTGGCGATTGGGGAAAAGAGACAACGTCGCTCCAAGCAGGGCTGGTCGCTGCATTTCGATCGGCCATCACGAGCGGCGACCTCCAACCGGGAACGGTGCTTCCCGCCGAGCGAACCCTGGCCCGAGCCCTGGGCGTTTCCCGTTCGACGGTGACGGCCAGCTTGGCCGAGCTCAAGAGACTCGAGGTGCTGGTGGCTCGGCACGGCAGTGGGACGGTCGTCGCCGGCGGCGACGGCGCCATTGCGCGCTCGGTGCTCGAACCGATCGATCTGGCATCGTCCAGCCCCGCTGATTCGCAGTCACTGCCTGATGTCGAGGTTGATGTTGACGCGCTCCTTCGAGCTGGTTCGGGTCAAGGCCACTTCCCCGCTGGCCTGGCGGAGCTTCGTGACGCAGTGGCGGCCAGATTCACCGAGGATGGTGTCGATAGCGTCGGCGCCGAGGTGCTGATCACGAACGGCGCCCAGCACGCAATGGCCTTGGCCTTCGCTCATCTCACTCAGCCCGGTGATCGAGTTATCGTCGACGAGCCGACCTATCCCGGTGTTGTCGACCTTCTTGCGGCTCGGGGGCTCGTTGCCGTGCCGTTGCCTCGCATCGCTGGGGCCATCGAGCTGGCTGGCCTCCGGCGTTTGGCTATCGAGAGCGGGGCGACGGTGGCGTATCTGCAGACCTCGGTGCACAACCCAACCGGTTTCGTTGCCACCGACGACGACCTCAACCAGCTGGCGAAGCTCATCGATGAGTTGGGTCTCACCGTCGTTGAGGACCTCGTGCTCGCCGATCTCCGCTTCGACGGCTCGCGACCACGTCCAGTCGCAGCTCGGGTCAGCTCGGCAACCGTTGTCGTTGTCGGATCGGTTTCAAAACTGGGATGGGGTGGGTTGCGAATCGGTTGGTTGCGTGCCCCAGAGCAGATGGTGGCTGAACTCATCCGTACTCGTCTGGCCGATGATCTTGGCAGCTCGGTTCCCTCCCAGGTCATTTCAGTGGCGGTCTTGAACGACTTCGACGTGATCGTTGACAGCCGTCAACGAACGTTGGCTCGACGGGCGAACTTGGCTCGCGATCAGATCGCCGATCGGTGTCCGCACTGGACCGTGCACGAGCCTGGAGGTGGCCTGTCGTTGTGGATCGACCTGCACCATGATGCGACTGACCTGACGGAGGCTGCGAGGCAGGCTGGAGTGATCGTGGCGACTGGACTGATCGCCAGCGTGGTCGGGGGAGAGGGGCCGGCTCGGCATCTGCGACTGTGTTTCGATCGGCCGGAATCGAGGCTGGTCGAAGGTCTCGACCGTCTGATAACGGCTGATCAGACCTACCAGTCGAGGCTGAAGCAGCGCTGATCCAGGGGGCCGGGCGACCAGAAGTCCCATAGCCCTAACAGTGCCCCGCGGCTGTATTCGTGCCAGATGACTGCATCAGGAGCAGCTGCGCGGCGGACAACTTGGCGGATGCCGCCTTCGTGGATGGCATAGCCGGCCCAGACTCCGGGCCAGTCACGGGTGGAAGCGACCTCGGTGATGGTCAAACCGGCCTGCCGGCGCGAGCGATTCCGATGTGAGTGTCCCGAGGTCAATAGCGTGCGCTGGTTGGCGACAGCTAGTTGGTTCAAGAACGGCTGAGCCTCGTCCTTCGGTATACCGGGCGGCCAGTAGGTGGGAATCGGGTGGCGGTGCAGATGGTGGTGAATCGCCAACAAGACCGGTGTTGCCGACTCGGTCGCCGCTGCGACTAACGAGTCGGCGACGGGCGCGAGTGTGCCTTCTCCACGACCATTGATCGTGGAGTTGGCGACCAACACGCGCGCACCGGGTACATCGACATGGTCAACTGACTGCACGTATGGCAGTTGCCGTGCTCCGACGGTGTCAGGAAGCTCGACCAACGAGTGCGAGTAGTCGACGTCGTGATTGCCAGGTATGAGCAGCATTGGCAGGTCGGGAAAGTCGTCGACGAGCGAACCCAGTAAGGCGAAGTTGTCGGGATGTCGGTGATGAGCTGCGTCGCCCTTGATGACCAAGAGCTGTGCGCCCCACTCGATGGCTTCGGTGATCGAAGCACGGGCACAACGAAGCGGATGAGGCTCGGAGTGCTCGTTCGATTCGACCATGGTCTTGAGGAATCCCCAGCGTTCAGCACCTAGATGAAGGTCGGAGATGGTCGCCACACGGCTGAGGAGTGGCCCAGCGGGGGAGGCGAGAGTCTTGAACGACAACTGACGTGTGTCGTCGGCGACGGCGAGGTCGAGTTGGTAGGCCGTTGATGGGACGAGGTCCTGCACGAGCAGCGACCCCGGGCCGCCGTGATGTGTGGCTACAACGGTGACCTCGGCTCGCTGCGCATTGCGGGCGACGGCGGTGATCTCGCCTGTAGGGAGGTCGCCCCAGGTGATCTGGGCTGTTGTGTCTTCGACAGCCCAGACCCGAAGGGGTGAGGCGGTAAAGGGTGGGCGGAGGGAAGCCAGGTCAGTCACCGGCCACGAGAATGGCCGTGAGACGGTCGGCCTCTCGCTCTCGCAACGCGGCGCCCACCCGTTGACGCTCGAGGATTTGCAGCAGCGTCCTGCTGCCCTGCGGAACAGGATTGGCTTCGAAGAACGCCGCAATCCGCTGGATATCGGCGGGGCGCGTCAGCAAGGTGACGGCGTCAACCATTCTGACGATCGAGCTCGACGGGAACTTCTCACTGAGCTCGCTCCAGTTCGCCTCCATGAAATCCCACGTTGTCTGGCTGGTTGATCGGTTGCTGAGGGCGCGGCGTAGCCAGAACGGTGCGTTCTGCGATCGAATCTCACCGTCGAGGATCCGCTGGAACAATCCGGCCACCAAGTTCGGCTCGGGAAAGTCGGCCAGGGCGTAGAGGTAGCGCAGTTCTTCTTGGGGTGTTCCCGCTGTGCGGTAGAGGTCGAGGAAGCTGTCGAAGTCGGCCTGATCGCCGATCGAGGCTGCCACGTCGACAGCAGCTGCCATCACCGACGCTTCGACCAGCTGGGGGTCTCGCAGACCTTCGGCGACGGTGCGTTGGGCTTCCTGTTGGATCTCGAGGTCGTTGGCGATGGTTCCCATGGCCCGGATGAGGTCACCTCGTAGCTGCCGGGTGCGGTCGTCGTCGGCCGGTAGCGGGGAGAGACCGAGACCGGCGAGAGCCGGCGCAAGAGCATCGTGCACGATGGCCTGGAACAGTTCGCGGGCATCACCATCGAGCAGGCGGTCGATCGAGGCGAAGCCTGAGATAAGGCGCTGCCAAACCGATCGATCGCCGTCCGCCGACATTGTTTCGGCAAACACGAGGAAGCCATTGGCTGACATTTGATCGGCAAGCACGGCGGCCCACGCGTCGTCGACGAGGTTGTAGCGCTCCGTGGGTGCCAGCTGGGTTTCGGCGACCTCGGCGAGCCGTTCGAGGGCTTCACGTGGGTAGGCGACCCTTAGGAAACTTGCGCCCTCGGCGTTGGCGACCAACCAGTCAGCCTCGCTCGGCAGTTCGATTTCGAGCGCGTTGGTCTCGAGCAGAACCTGAGTAGTCACCGGATCACTGCCGTTCAGCGGTTGCCAGCGGTAACGAAGCGGGACCGACCACAACTGCTCTGCTGCCGAATCGCCGCCGGCATAGCCGAAGCGTTCTTGGCTGAAGGTAACGGTTCGGCCATTCGGAGCCAGCTCAACCGAGACGAGAGGAAAGCCGCCCTGGAAGATCCAGCTGTCCATGATTCGCCGAACAGGGTCGCCTGTTTCGGCCTCGATGGCGTCCCAGAGATCGCTCGTTTCGGCATTGCCGTAGGCGTGCTCGGTCATGTAACGCCGGATGCCAGCCTGAAAACGATCTTCGCCGAGGTGCTGCTCGAGCATGCGGACGACGGCGGCACCCTTTTCGTAGGTGAGGATGTCGAACATCCCCTCAGCTTCTTCTGGGCTCACGACATCGAACTCGATCGGGCGGGTGGAGGCCAGGGCATCGGTGTCGAACGCGGCCGTGCGGGAGACCCCAAAATCAACCCATCGTTGCCACTCGGGCCGGAATGCGTCGGTGCACCGCATCTCCATGAAGGTGGCGAAGGCTTCGTTCAGCCACAAACCGTTCCACCATTTCATGGTGACAAGATCTCCGAACCACATGTGAGCCAATTCGTGATGGATCACGTCGGCCGCTCGCTGCAGCTCGGGTTGTGTCGCCGTTGTGGGATCGATCAGCAGAAGTGCCTCGCGGAAGGTGATGCAGCCGAGGTTCTCCATTGCGCCGAACGCGAAGTCGGGGATGGCAACCATGTCGACCTTGTCGCCCGGGTACGGGATTCCGAAGTATTCGCTGAAGTAGCGAAGAGCAAACGCGCTCGACTCCAGGGCGAACGCAGTGAGCTCACCCTTACCCGGTACGTGCACAATTCGTAGCGGAACACCGTCGACATCGACCGGGTCGGTCATCTCGATGGGGCCGACGACGAAGGCAACGAGATAGGTCGACATGGGAATGGTCGGTGCGAAGGTGAGCACTTGCCGACCATCATCGAGTGTCTGTCGCGATGTCTCGGCGGTATTGGCGACAGCATTATGCGCTTGGTCGATTACCAACTCGACGGCGAAGGTGGCTTTGGCGGCCGGCTCGTCCCAACATGGGAAGCACTTGCGGGCATGTGTTGCTTCGAACTGGGTTGTCGCCAGCTTCTGCGCCTCGCCCTGATCATCGGTGAATCGACTGAGATAGAAGCCGACAAGCTGGTCGTTGAATTCGCCGCTGAAGCTGATTTCGATCGACAGTGGGCCGGCAGCGAAGTCACCGATCAGCGTCATGCGCTCGGCATCTGCGTCGATGGAATGATCGCACGGCTCGCCGTTGACTGATGTGGCCGCGATCACCAGCCCATCGTTGTTCAACGTAACGCCGGCGACGGCCTCGTTGGCAACAGCCTGGATGACAGCGGTTCCGGCGAAGGTCTCGTTTACGAGGTCGGGTTCTAGCCGGACCGTGTAGGCGCTCGGCGTGACGTCGTCGGGCAACCGGTAGGGGTTGATGGCCATAAGGAGAGACTAAGGGTTTCGGGGTCCGACACCCATCTCCCGGTAACGTCTCGGCGTGACTGAAGTAGATGTGGTGGGTGTCGGGAACGCGATCGTCGATGTAATTACGCAGTCTGACGACGATTTTGTTGCTTCGCAGGGCCTAGAGAAGGGCTCGATGACGCTGATCGATGACGATCGGGCCCATCAGCTGTACGACCTGATGCCGCCCGGGGTCGAGGCATCCGGCGGGTCAGCGGCCAACACCATGGCCGGCATCGCTAGCTTCGGTGGGACGTCGGCGTACATCGGCAAAGTGTCGGGCGATGAGCTGGGCGGCGTTTTCCGCGACGATATGCGACAGACCGGCGTGACCTTTGATGTTCCGCCAGCTGAAGGCGGTCCAGCAACCGCTCGATGCCTCATCCTGGTCACGCCTGACGCCCAGCGGACCATGAGCACCTATCTTGGCGTGTCCTCGCTGCTCGAGCCGGACGACATCAACCCGGGCACCGTCGAGTCAGGACAACTCTTGTTCTGCGAGGGTTACCTCTGGGATGTCGAGTCGGCCAAGCAGGCCATCCGGCGGGCCATGGACGTCGCCCGCTCGGCGGGCCGACATTCGGCTCTCACACTCTCAGACACCTTCTGCGTCGAGCGCCATTACGACGATTTTCGCGATCTGGTCGCTGGACGAGTTGACGTGTTGTTTGCCAACGAAGCGGAACTGGGCGCCTTGTACAAGACCGACTCGCTCGACGCAGGCGTGGCCGCAGTCGCTGGTGAGGTCGAGCTGGCCTGCATCACCCGAGGTGACCAGGGGTCATTGCTGGTTCGAGGAACCGAGGTGGTCGAGATCGCGGCGGTCGAAGCCAGTGCTGTGGTTGATACCACGGGAGCCGGCGATCAGTACGCCGCCGGCGTCTTGTTCGGGCTGGCACGAGGACTCGACCTAGCTGAATGCGGCCGACTGGGTTCGGTGGCGGCAGCCGAAGTGATTTCTCACGTCGGCCCCCGCCCCCTTACCTCGTTGAAGGAACTTGCTGGGTTCTAAGCCCGTCCGGAAGTTCAGCCCTCGATGCGATCCCGCAGCCGATCGGCCTTGGCCTGGCTGCTGACTCCCAGGAACTTCCAACCGGCGAGGGCCAAAGCCAGCGCCGTCGTGGCGAAGATCATCACGTTGCCGCCCGTTACCGGAAGGTTCGGCTTGGTGGTGGTCGAGGTCTTCACACAGGCGCTGGTGAGCGAGGCCGAGTCTGAGTTGTTGGCCTGAGGATCAAGCCCGGCGCCGGAGTACGAGACACTCGCGGTGTTCGCCACGGTGCAGTCGGTTACCGATGCCATCTTGGTGACAACCGTCAGAGTGGCTGTGGCTGCGGCATCAAGTCCGCCGCTGTAGGTGCAGCGCAGCGCAGCGCCGGTGGCCGAACAAGCGAAGCCCGTGCCGGTGGCGCTCTCGAAGACGAGATCGCTAGGCAAATTGTCGGTGACTACGATGGTGTCGTTGGCCCTGCCTGGCCCGTTATTCGTGACCTTGATCGTCCAAGTCACTTTGCCGCTGCTGAAGACGCCGGTCTTGTCAATGGCGAGGTCGACGTTGGGGACAACCGGGGGTGGAGTCCCGGGAGAGCTGTAGATACCGAGATCGATGGTGATGTCCTCATCACCAGCGGCCAGCGTGACCGGCGGGGTGCAGCCAGTAGCTCCGGGGTCGGAGTCGACGGCATCGTTGGCACCGGTATCAGAGGTCGTGGGCACCATGCCGGTCGGCAGTGTCGTGAAGTCGAAACACACGACGTACGTGCCGGGGAGCAGCTCGTCGAAGCGATAGTTGCCATCAGCATCGGTGACATCGGTCTCGAGCGTGTTGCCAGCGTTGTCACGCAGGGTGACCGTGGCGTTGGGGACGCCTGTCTCGCCGCTGTCCTGAACCCCATTCTTGTTGGCATCGATCCAGACTCGATCGCCGATAGCGGCGGTGCCCGCACCGGGGGGTTCCGGGGAGTTGTCGACAAAGCCGAAATCGACGGTGACGTTGGCGTTGTCGTCTGATGGGAAGCTGTCCATGGCCGAGGCCACATCAGACTCGCCTGTCGGCTCACTGGCTGCTGACAGCGTCACCGGTCGGCTATCGACCGGGCCGCCGACGGCGCCGTCACCGTTGTCGTCGCGGTCGGCCGGGTTGGCATCGGCATCGGGGGCGGTGCCATTGCCTGCGGTTGACACGTGGTTTTCGAGGATTGCATCGAAGTTGCGGGCCGGAATTCGAACGACGTACTCGCCGGGTGTCACGCCCTTGAAGAGGTAGTAGCCGTTGGTGTCGGTCGTCGTACTGGCGATGGGAGCGATTCCGGTCGGCCCGGTGCCGTCAGAGGCCCACAATTCGACGTTGATGCCGCTGATGCCGGCTTCGCCTACGTCCTGGATGCCGTTCGGCGTGCCGTTCTCGAGCCACACCCGGTTACCGATGGTCATGCCGCTGAAGCCGAAGTCGATCTCAGTATTCACGGCGTCATCGGCAGGGTTGTCGAAGTTGATTGAAATAGCGGGCTTGTCGGGTTCAGCCACGGGGGCGGATCCCGCTGCCAACACGGTTGGACCACTGACCACGTCGCCGTTGTCGGCAAGTGCTCCATCATTCCCCTGGTCGCCGGCTGGGCCTACGACCGTTGGGTTTAGGCCTGCCAGCGGCTGACCGGAGTCGAAATTCGAGGCCGGTATGACCACAACATAGGTGCCGGGGTCGACGCAGCTGAACAGGTAGTAGCCGCCATCGATCGTTGTCGTGCTCTCCAGAACCGGGCCGGTCGGATCGCCGCCGGCGTCAGCTGCGAAGAGTTGGGCGGTGACGCCGTTGATACCGGATTCGCCGCCCTCAGCGATGCCGTTGTTGTTCAGATCGAGCCACACCCGGTTGCCGATGCCCATGCAGGTCGGGGTCGGGGGGTTGTAGAAGCCAAAGTCGATGGTGAGATTGGAGTCGATGTCGCTGGTGACCTCGGTATTCGAGTTCGCCGCTGCCTCGTCGCTGCCCGCTGATGCACCCGGGGCTGCTTCGTTCGTCGGCTGGGTCGTGGTGCCGCCAAGAGTGAAGGCTTCACTGACCGCGTCGTAGGAGAGCCTGCTCACGCCGTCGTCGGTATTGTCGATGGTCGGGCTGGTGGTCGCACCTGTCGACGACTGGTAGCCGACCGGGACATTCGCCACGGTGATGAAATACACGCCCGAAGCAACATCGTGGAACCAGTAGTTGCCGGTGCTGTTGGTGGTTGTCGTGCAGCTACGGCCTGCCGCGTCGTCGCCGGCTGGCTCGAACACGTCATCGAAGTCGACGTCGCGCCATAACTCGACGGTCGCACCGCCAATCCCTGACTCGCCGGCAGCGGGCTCGTACCGGCCGTTGTTGTTGTCGTCCTCGAAAACGAGGTTGCCGACCCGATTGAAGTCGCCGCTGTACACGGCGATTCCGCACGGTCCCTCGGCCGATGCTGGGGCCGCGTTGAGAACCGTGGTGCTGAGGACGGTGCCGAGCATTGCGATCGCAAGAAAGGCGCGGACCACGGCACGGGTAGAGCGGTCGCTGCAGAGGGAAGGGGCTTTGGTGGTGCTCATGGTCTTCTCCTGGGGAGAGGAATCACCGGTCGGGCGAGTCATTCACCAAGAGGTATCGGGTCTGACCCGTCGGACTTAAGCGCTATTGTCGCCAGCCGTATAGGGACATCGTCCCCCTACGCCAGTGGGTGGAAACACCCACGATCTTGGCTCTGCCTGGGCTAAAGCCGCTGGTGAGCGGGCTTTCCAAGATGAAGGCCCTGGCCCCAGTCGACACCGAGGTTCGTCAGTTGTCGGGCTTGGTCTTCTGTCTCGATGTTCTCGGCCACCACCCACGAGTCGATCTCGTGGGCCAGTTGCACGATGGCCCGGATGACCGCGGTTGCCTCGGGACCGGGGAGACCGGCGGTGAGTGCGCCGCTGACCTTCACGATGTCGGGCTTGAAGGCGCTGACGACTGCGAGGCTCGAGAAGCCGTCACCGACGTCGTCGACGGCGATCCGCACGCCGAGCGAACGGAATTCCTCGATCTGAGCGGCTGCTTTGGCCATGTCGTTGTAGCGATTTCGTTCGACCGCCTCGAGCACGATTTGGTCCGGTTCGAGGCCGGCCTCGACTGCCGCTTCGATGGTGGCGGTCACTGCAGCCGTGTCGAATTCACCGGTCGGGGCCATGACATTCAGAAAGAGAAGACCCTGACCCAACCAGGGGCCGAGGCCCCTCAGCGCCATAGTGCGGCCGAGTTGGTCCAGTTCGCCGACCCAGCCGCCGCGAGTGGAGCGGGCGATCAGTTCCTCGGCATCGATGATCTCGCCTTCGGCGCGGGCCCGGATGAGGCTCTCGAAGCCAATGACCGAGCGGTCGGCCAAGGAGACGAGCGGCTGATACCGAACCTCGTAAGACGGTGGATCAGCCTGCAGCTGCCAGGCCTCGAGGGTGTTCGCCAACGTAGCGAGCGTGGGCGCCATGAGCGCTCGATGGACCAGCTGGTGGACCGGGGCGTCGGGCTCGGCGAAGGCGAACCGGATAGCGGCGTGCGTCTCGTTGGCCGGCACGTCGAGTCGGCCCAGCAGATGCTGGAGGAAGGCGAGTCCGTCGGGGACCTGGGTCCATAGCACACCGGTGCGAACATCGAGTTGAGTAGCTACCGATGTCGAGAGCGAATCAATCAGTTTCAGCAGGTCAGGATGATCGGTGCCGGCCAAGACGAGCGTCGGGCCCGACACGGGCAGTCCGGGCGCCGCTAGCGACCGAGGCGAGGGCTGAGGTTGATGAGCAGCAGTCGCCGTCGAGGAAGCCACAAGTGTCGTTCGTGCTCCCGTTGGTGCTCCCACGCAGGCACTCTACAGGGTGCGGCCTGTCACGCCAGCTGGTCTCGACCTCGGTTCACGATCCCCGGTCGTCGACGCTCGACTTCGTCAGGATCAAAGCCGATCGAACGCTGAAAATCGCGGCCATTGCGAGCCTCGATCTCCCATCTTTCGTCCACCGTTGTGCCGGCGAAGGAGATTTCTCTGGCCCTGCGAGCCCCACCGCTTCAGTCAACAGAACGCTGCGGCCCCAACCGGGCATGACGCCTACCCGGGCGTGAGTATCGGCGAAGGCCGCTCGCCACTTCGCCGATCAATGGCTTGCTGATTTCAGGGAACGGGCGCTTCGGTGAGATGTCGTCAGTTGACTCGTCCAACCGATTGCCGCCCGCCCCCAGCTCCTTGAGGTCGAGCATGAGCACCGGTCTGTCAGGGCCCGGTCTGTCAGGATGAAGCCATGTACGACTTCGAACTACTGACCGTCTCGAACGATGAAGGGGTACTGGTTGCGCTCATCGACAATCCGCCGATAAATCTGATCACTCGCGAGCTATTCCTAGAGTTGAGCCGTTTCGCTGATGTTGCTGCCGCTGATGACGAGGCCCGGGTCGTCGTGCTTCGCAGCGCCAATGCTGACTTCTTCCTCGCCCACTTTGACGTCTCGTCGATTCTTCAGTTTCCCGTCGACGGCCCGGCGGAGCGAGACCTCGAACTCAAGGCCTATCACCTGATGTGCGAGACGTTCCGTACGATGCCAAAGCCAACGATCTGTGAGATCGCCGGTCGAGTTGGTGGGGGCGGCGGCGAGCTGTCTGCCTCATGTGACATGCGTTTCGGAGCAATCGACAAGACCATCCTGTGTCAGATGGAGGTACCCCTCGGGATCCTTCCGGGCGGCACGGGAACCCAGCGCCTCCCTCGTTTGCTGGGCCGGGGACCGGCGATGGAGATCGTGTTGGGGGGCGATGACATCGATGCCGCAACCCTCGAGCGGTGGGGCTGGTTGAACCGAGCGCTGCCTGCTGACCAGCTGCGTAGCTTCGTCGATGGCTTTGCCCGGCGGTTGGCTGGGTTTTCCCCTGCGGCGATGGCGCTGGCCAAGGCTTCGGTGTTGGCCGCTTGTCCCGATCCCGTCCCGGGGCTGTTGGAAGAGGCCTACCTGTTCCAACAGTCCCTTCGGATACCCGACACCATGGGTCGGATGGAACGCTTCCTCGAAATCGGTGGCCAGACCCGGGACGGCGAGCTCCGAGTGGGCGCCCTCGGACAGGAAATCTCGGGCTAGCCCGTCGTCAGCGCGGTTTGCAGAGTCTCGACGAAGAGGCCGATTTCGTCGTCGGAGACCACCAGTGGCGGGCACCAGCAGATGTGGTCGCCCACGCCTCGGACGGAGACGCCGTTGGACAGCATCTGATTTTTCACCTCCGCGCTGTCGCGACCGATGTCAACGCCCCAGATGGCGCCAACGCCCCGGTAACCCTTGATGATGTCATCGGCTTTCAATGCGTCGAAGCCTTCGACCGACTTTTTGCCGATGTGGTGTGCACGTTCGACCAGCCCCTCGGCTTCGATGATGCCGATATTGGCGATAGCGGCCGCGCAGGCTGCCGGGTGACCGCTGTAGGTGTAGCCGGTGCGCAGGAGCGGCCCCTCGGCCAACTCGTCGCCAAGTGCTTTACTGATGATCACGCCGCTCAGGGGCTGATACCCGGAGGTGACACCCTTGGCGAAGGTCATGAGGTCGGGCGTGACAGCAAAGGTCTGGGCGCCGAACCACGATCCGGTGCGGCCGAACCCGCAGATGACCTCGTCGAAGATGAGCAACGCGTTGTACTGGTCACAAAGCTTGCGCAGCCCTTGGAGATAGCCGTCCTCGGGTGGGATGACGCCGCCAGCACCCTGCACCGGTTCAGCGATCACGGCGGCAATGTTGTCGCCGTGCTCGGCGAACAGCTTGGAAGCTTCTTCGATATTGCCGCTCGGCACCTCCATGAAGTTGGGGACAAGATCGCCCCAGCCTTCGCGGTTGGCCTCGATGCCCTGGGCCGACGTTCCGCCGAAATTGGTGCCGTGATAGCCGTGGGTGCGGCGAACGATGATCTGTTTGCCCGATACACCTCGGCGCTGCTGAATGATTCGGGCCAGCTTCAGTGCCGTATCGACGGCCTCGGAGCCCGAACAGCCGAGAAACACCCGACCATCAGGGTGCGGAGACTTTGATGCGATCAGCTCGGCTACGGCCCGGGCCGCATCGTTCGAGAATGGATCGAAGATGTTGAAGACCGCCAGTTTGTTCATCTGCTCGGTCACGGCTTCGACGATCTCTTGGCGGCCGTGGCCAACCTGGCAATACCAGAGGCTGGCCATGCCATCGAGGTACCGCTTCCCCGTGTCGTCATAGAGAGTGCAGCCTTCGGCGCTGACGATGTTGATGAACTCAGATTCGGCCTTGCCCGGGTCGGCGAAGGGGTGCATAAGGGTTGGTGAAGCTGCCATGGTGAAGAGTGTGACAGTTGACGCCGTGGCCGGCCATCGCCGCCGCCCGGGCTACTGGGAGCCCTAGCCTGCGGGGATGGCGGGACCGATCCAGTTGTCGTTTGTACAGTCGGGTACCGATGTCGAGCAGTTGCCTGACTCTCCAGCCGAAATCACCTTCGTCGGTCGTTCCAATGTCGGGAAGTCGTCGCTGATCAACGCGTTGGCAAACCGCAAGAACCTGGCTCACGTAAGTAACACTCCCGGCCGTACGCGGCTCTTGAACCTGTTCGAAGTCGATGCCGACAAAAACAAGTCGGGTCGTCTCGGTCCGACCATGGTCGACCTCCCGGGCTACGGGTATGCCGCCGCGCCCGGTCAGATGCGGGGTGACTGGCAGCGAATGATCGAGGGGTACCTGCTGGAACGAGAGCCACTAGAGATGGTGGTGGTACTGGTCGATGGTGCAGTCGGTCCGACCAAGTTGGATGCCCAGATGCTGGCCTGGCTGCGTTCGCACGAACTTCCGCACACGGTTGTTGCCACCAAGCACGACAAGGTGAAATCGTCGCAGCGAGACAAGCGGAAGAAGGAAGTCGCTGAGGGTTGCGACCTTGAGGAGCGCGACATTGTTTGGGTCAGTTCGACGAAGGGTGTCGGGCTCGATCGGCTTCGCAGCCTTGTTCGATCGTGGCTCGCCCCTTAAGGGCAGCTCAGCGAGCGCTCGCCCCGCCGTCGATCGTGAGGACGGTACCGCTCACGTGGCTGGCCCGGTCCGATACGAGGAAGGTGACGACATCGGCGCACTGCTCGACGGTGCCCGGTGCAGGGTCGTCGGGAATCAACTCTTCCCACCGCGCTTCGTCGCCCCACTCGACCGCCGCCTGTTGCTTGAGTAGGTCCGACATGCGGTCGGTGATGATGAGCCCGGGGTTCACGGCTACGACTCGCACGCCGTTCCTGAGCGAGTTGCTGCCGAGCGCCTTGCTCATCGCCACCAGACCGGAATTGCCGATGGCGCCAGCCAGATAGCCCGGGGATGGTCGATCAGCGGCGGCGCCAATGACGTTCAGGATGACGCCGTGACCCTGAGCTTCCAGGCGGGGAAGGAGTAGCCGGGTGAGGTTGATGTAGCCGAAGACCTTGAGGTCCCAGGCCTGACGCCACGTCTCCTCGTCGATGTCGGTGATCGATCCTCCGGGAATGGCGCCCGCATTGTTCACCACGATGTCGAGAGGCGCTCCGGCCAGATAGTCAGCGAGCCGCTGTTGGTCGGCCGACTGCGACAGGTCGACTGCCACCGCCTGGGCGTCGACGCCGAAGTCGGTTCGGATGGCTGCCGCCTCCGTTTCGAGTCGATCGGCTGTACGCGACGCGATGGTCACGTCCACCCCTTCGGCCGCTAGTGCTCGAGCAACACCTAGCCCGATGCCCTTCGATGCTCCCGTGACCAGTGCCCGTTTGCCGGTGAGATGCAGATCCATGTCCGGGAAGCTACTTCGACTGTGACCCGACCTTGAGATCGCGGATCAGGCCCTCTTGAGCGACGGTGGCGATCTGTTGGCCCGATGCGGTGAAGACGTGGCCGGTCGACAGCCCACGGGTGCGGATGATGCCGTGGCCATCCAAGTCGAACAGCAACCAGTCGTCGGCCTTCGCTGGACGATGGAACCACATGGCATGGTCGAGGCTGGCCGACATATATGTGTCATTCCATTGGTCGGCGGAGGGGATGCCATTGGGATGCGACGCGGCCACCGCGTCCATCGGATTGGTATCGCTGAGGTAGGCCAGCGCGCAGGCATGGGCCCGCGGGTCGTCGGGAAGCGGTAGTGGGTAGCGGCACCAAATCATCGAACGGGGCACGTCCGGCTCGAGGGGGATATCGAACCGATCGACGCCTGAACCCTCCTTTGTCCATGCAATCGATGAGGGGTCTGGCACCCCGGCGGGGAAGTCTGCGGTCTGGGTTTCGATGCCTTCCTCGAAGCGTTGGAACGAGCACGACATGGCGAAGATGGCGCCGCCACTTTGTCGAGCCAGGACTCGCCGAGTCGTGAACGAACGCCCGTTGCGAATGCGGTCAACTTCGTAACGAACCGGTTGGTTGGGGTCGCCGCCGAGTATGAAGTAGCCGTGCAGCGAGTGCACCGCGTGTTCCTCAGCCACGGTTTGCGTGGCCGCCCAGAGGGCCTGGGCGATAACGAGCCCGCCGAAGATCCGACCCCAGTGGTACGTAGGGCTCTCGCCCAGCCACACGTCGGGCCCGTGGGTTTCGAGCTCGAATATTCGAGCCAGGTCGGCTGGTTCGTCTCGTACTGGGGCTGTTTCCGCCGTCACCTGTTGAGGCGAGGTTCGAGTGAGGCGGTTATCTCGAGCTCGATCAGACCGACAATGAGGGGCGCCCCAACGGTAGTGCGGCATGGGTAGGGGGGCTCGAAGACATCGAGGAACACATCGTTCCAGTCTCCGAAGTCCTCGAGGTTCACCAGATGGGCATTGACCTTGACCACATGGTCGAGGCTCAGACCGATGTCCTCCAGGATGTCGGAATAGATCTGCAACCCGTGCCGGGCTTGGGCCGCTGTGCCACCGGGAACCGGCTCGCCCGTCTCCAGGTCGACACCGGTGAGACCGCTGAAATAAACGGTGTTGTCGACCTGGATGGCGGTTGATGCCTTGATGTTCAGGCGAGCGAGCGCCTTCTCGAGTCTGGGCGTGGATGCATGAACCGTGATCACAGCCGAAACAACTTCCGGGCGTTGTCGCCGATGAAGGCTCGCTGGTCTTGCTCGGGGAATGAGGCAACGAGCTCGTTGAGATCGTGGACGTACTCAGGCGTGTGGTCGGCGTGGGGGAAATCTGACGCCCACAGGAACCGTTCGACGCCGAAGCGTTCGGCGAGGGCGGGAATGGTGCGCTCATCGGGGTCGCAGCTGATCCAGATGCGCTCACGGAAGTAGTCGCTCGGCTTGTGCTCGAGCGGAACGCGGCCCCCGATGAACGTGTGACCATAGACGGCGTCGATGCGGTCGAGCCAGTAGCCGATCCAACCCCCGCCTGACTCGAGGACAAGCACCTTGAGCGTCGGGAACTTGTCGAACACGCCGTAATCGAACAACGTCGTGAACTGATGACGGACGCCATCGGATGCCTGCACCGATGCCAGAAGCCGTAGCTGTTTCACGTTCTCCCAGCTGCCCATTCGGTTGCCCTTCGTCCACTGTGGTTCGAAGGTTGGATGGATGGCGAAAGGCACATCGAGGTCTTGAGCAGCGGCGAAGACCGGGTCATGGTCGGGGTGACCGAGTGGCAGTCCCGAGTGGGTGAAGGGGCATACGTAGGCACCCTTTGCTCCTTCTCCGACTGCTCGCTCGAGCTCCTTCGCTGCGGCCACAGGGTCACTGAGCGAGATGTGGGCTGTCGGGACGAGGCGTGGCGAGTCGGCACAGAACTCGGTGATCCACCGGTTGTAGGCCTTGGTGTAGGCCTGGGCTAAGGCCGGATCTTCTACTTCGGCCTCCCAGAGCAAACCGACGGTCGTATAGAGGATGGCAATGTCGATGTTCTCGGCGTCCAGGACTTCGAGACGTTCGCCGGCGTGCATCGTGCCGTACGGGGCTTCCTTCAGATACGTGCGTTCGGGGTCTTTCTGCAGCGCAGCCAAATCGGGGAACCCCATGGCCCCGAGCGTTGACGGGAACCCCCGGCGGCTCATTTGCGAACGTTTGCCGCCAATGACGAGCTCCTCGAGTCCTTGTTCGTCGGTCGCGAACGACAGCGCCCGGTCGCGAAACGCGGGATCGATGTAGTTCTCCCAGAGGTCTGGGGGTTCGAGGATGTGGCCGTCAGCGTCGACTGCACCATCGACGTTGATGCGATGAGTCTTGTGTATGGGCTTTGTAGCTGCGACAAAGGTGGTCATGAGCCAACACTAGTCAGGTGCTTTCGCTGCCTAGTAGTAAACAGACCGGCAGCGGTGTCTCGGGATCGACTTGTATTGCGGCGATCCGCCTCGAAGCCAAAGGGCTTCGTCGATATCCATCGGCCAGTGTCCGGTTCGGGCGGCCAGCAAATCGACAACGTGCACACCGGCGGCCCGTATCTCGATCTCGGCCGGCGATCCGGGCGACAACAGCGTTCCGGCATCGATGATGGCGGCGAGTTCTGAGTCGTAGTGCAACAGCCCGTCTACCCGAAGGACGTGCGGGACCAGGTTGTCGGCGAACGCCGTGAGCCGGTGGAGATCGTCGAACAACTGGGCTCTGCCCGCTTGGCCCTTACTCGCGCCGCGGGCCAGGTCGGCTGCCGCGATCTGCGCCCGCTTGTAGAATGGCCGGGGGTCTGCGATCCGCGATCCCGCAGGAACGAGCCCAGCTGGTTGAGTGCTTCAGCAAACAGGCCCATCAGTTCTCGGCGGGCTTCGGTCTTCTCTCCAGATGTGTCGTCTGCGAGCTGGCCGAAGATCTGGCTGCAGTCTTCGGGGCCGATAGTCGTGAGCCGGTCGGCAGCGAGTGGACCGGTCGTCGATTCGTATTCCGAGAGCGAGGTCGCCATGGTGACCGCGCCCGACATCCCCGCCCGCTTGCGGACCACGTCGTGGTAGCCGCTGCCGAAATTTATGGCGTCCAGTGCAAGAACCAGCACGACATCGGCTTCGGTCAGGCTCGACTCGGTACGACCTGAAGCTTCGGGGGAGACCGACAAGGTGTCGGGCGCGCCTAAAGGGTCAAGTGGGTAACTGGCAAGGGCATCGTGATCGATGCGGACACGTTCCGCCGAGCGCATAACCTCAGCACAGCTGGCCCGCACACGATCGACCAGATCGACAACCGCTGGATTAGCGGCCGGCGTTTGGCTTCTGGCCGTGGTTCGCCTTCTTGCGGCGGGCGTTGAGGCGCTTCTTCTTCCGTCGCTTCGACATGCCAGTCATCTTAGCGGGGCCGAACCAGATGCCGACACGATGCGCTCATCTTGGGGCGGGCGCCGCCGATGGAGGGGCTGTTCGTCTTGTTCGTCGGTTAGCTACATCAAGGAGATCCAGCGGTGGCGCGAAGCTGGGACGCCCGAGTGAAGGGCGCAAGTCAAAAGGTGGAGACACCCGAGGGCGAAGAGCTCGAGCGTGAGTTTGCCGATCCCGAGCGGAAGGCGTCGGCGCGCGCAGATGGGCCCAAGATCGAGTCGAAGTCCGAACTGGCTAAGTCCGAACTGGCGAAGACCCCTTCCGACGAGGGCGACGCCAGTTTCTCGGCCGAGATTGTTTCCACCGGGATGTCGTTGGCCATCAACGCAGTTGAGCTCCCCGCCGTCGTGGTCGAACGCTCCACCGGTCTGATTCACTGGATGTCCGAGGCGTGGGCCGAGCGGTTCGGCGAGCAAACCCACCTTGCCCGATATATGCCATCGTCGACCGATCTCGGCGAATCGCCGCTGCCGCCGCCTCACGAGGCATGGCAGCGCACCCGAACCATCACCTATGCGGGTGGCACCGAGGACTTGGCGGAGCTGCTGCTGCTTGGCGCCCGGGCTGCTGACGGATCTGAAGTGGTGACGGTGGTCGCCATCGACCGGAGCGGATCTGGTTCGATTGTCACCGATCGGGCTGAGGCCATCTCGTTTGTTGATGGAGCGTTGAACGACGCATCGCAGGGGAGTGTCGCTGTTCTCTATATCGATCTTGACCGTTTCAAAGTTGTGCACGATCTCGTAGGCAACGTCGAGGCGCTGCGTCTACTGGATCTGATCAGCCGGCGTATCGGCGCAACGGTGCGGGGCAGCGATCTGCTCTTCCGTTTGCCCTCCGACGAGTTCGTAGTGGTGGCGTGCGAGCTCGAGCATCGAGCCGTGGCAGAGGAACTGGCCGAGCGTATTCGCTCGGCGATCGCCACGTTGGCCGATGTTGGACAAAACATGGCCCTGACCGCCAGCATCGGCGTTGCCCTGGCCGACGGTGAAGTCGGGGGCGATGAGCTTCTGTCAGCCGCGGAAACAGCTGTCTACTTGGCCAAGGGGCGCGGTCGGAACCGGGTCGCGATCCACGACGAAGAACTCCGGACCCGTAGTGAACGACTGCTCACGGTCGAGCGCCAGCTGCGTCGGGCGATCGAGCAGCGCGATGTCCGCTTCGCCTACCAACCGGTGGTTGATCTGGCTACCGGCGCCGTGGTCGGCGCCGAGGCGCTGTTGCGCCTGGGCGGCGAAATCGGTCTGTCGGCCGTGGAGGTCGTCGCAGCTGCCGAACACAGCGGACTGATGGGGAGGCTCGGAACGTTGGTGCTCGAAGGAGTCGAAGAGCAGCTGGCGTCCCTCATCAACCGTCACGACACCAATGAATTGATCATGGTGAATCTCTCGGCGACTCAGCTCGCTGATGAAGGACTGGCTGCGACCTTGCGTCGACTGGTCGATGACGTGAGGATCCCGGCTAACCGCTTGGCCGTCGAGGTACCTGAGGTTGTGGTGCGCGAGCATCGGGCGGCTTTTGTCGGTCTGGCCGAGCTCATTCAGCCGAAGTTCAAGCTGGGTATCGACGGGTTTGGTACCAGCTACTCGTCGCTTGAGGTGCTTGACGGACTGTCGATCGACTACGTCAAACTCCATCGAAGCATTACGACCTCGGTTGGATCCGAGGAGTCGGCGCGACAAGAAGTGGGCGATCTGATTTCGACCGTCGGAGCGTTGGGCATCACCGTCGTTGCCCTCGGGGTCGAGCGCCAGGATCAGGCAGCAATCCTTGACACATTGGGTTGTTCATTCGCTCAGGGTTTCCTCTACGCCGGTGCCGTCACCGCCGAGGATCTGATGGAGCTCTTCGCCAATGGCTTCGTGGACGCGCCCCGCCCCTAAACACCAGCCACCTAGACGCTTGCATCTAAGCCATGCTTCCCGAGCCGGTCGCTACGCTGGCGAAATGGAAAAGTTCGGGTTCGTCGGCCTCCCCAACGCCGGGAAGTCATCGCTGTACAACGCCCTCACGGGCGGCAGCGCTCTAGCCGCCCCGTACGCCTTCGCCACCACTGACCCCAACGTAGGTGTGGCCAAGGTCTTCGACGACCGGCTTGATCTTCTTGCGAAGATGAGCCAATCGAAGAAGGTGGTGAACGCCACGGTGCAGTTCAATGACATCGGCGGCCTCGTCGCAGGCGCATCGAAAGGGGAGGGACTCGGCAATAAATTCTTGGCCGGGATTCGCGAAGTCGATGCCATCGTCTTTGTCCTGCGGGCTTTCAAAGATGATGACGTTCCGGGGCCGCAGGATCCCGTCGAACACCTCGCCGTTGTCGAGACAGAGCTGACGCTGGCCGACCTCGAGACGCTCGAGAAGCAAATCGACAAGCGGCGCAAAGCAGCTCGAGCCGACAAGACGCTGGTGCCCGAGGTCGAGGCAGCTGATGCGGCACTGGAACATCTGAGCGAAGGGACCCCTCTGTATCGGGCGGCGCTCAGCGAAGAGCATCGCCAACTGCTCAAGCCTTGGTTCCTGCTCACCAATAAGCCCGTCTTGGCCCTCGTGAACCTCGACGAAGACCAACTGGCTGAGGTCGACGATGTAATCGCCCCCATCACCGAGGCTCTGGGCGGGGTGGCGCCAGTCTTTGGCGTGTCGGTGCAACTCGAGGCCGAGGCGGCGCAGCTCGATCCCGTCGACCGAGCCGAGATGCTCGATGCCTTCGGACTGGGCGAAGGGGTGTTGCCACGTTTCCTTCAAGCCGCCTATCACGTTCTCGGTTTACGCACGTTCTTGACTACGGGGGAGCAAGAGAGCCGGGCCTGGACGTTTGACGTTGGATCGTCTGCACCCGAATGCGCAGGCAAGATCCACACCGATCTCCAACGCGGGTTTATCAAGGCCGAAACCATCCGCTGGGACGAGCTGATCGAGATCGGTTCGTGGGCCAAAGCCAAGGACGTCGGAAAGATCCGTTCCGAAGGTAAGGACTACACCGTCGAAGACGGTGACGTGCTCGACATTCGATTCAATGTCTGATTGTTGGCTGGTTCGAGACACACGGGTGCTCGCGTCGCTCGAAATCCCGCGTAGTCGCAAGGATAAAGTCCGAGGGTTGCTGGGCCGCGACCAATTCGAGGGAGCGATTCTCTTGCGGGGCGCTCGATCGGTGCACACGCTTGGCATGAAGTTCGACATAGATATTGCGTTGCTCGATACGGAAAATGTTGTCATCAAGACCTTGCGTTTGCGGCGCAATCGCGTGTCCGCACCTATCTTTAGGGCCCGAGCTGTGCTCGAGGCGGAGGCCGGTGCGTTCGGTCTCTGGGATCTAAAGATCGGCGATGAGCTCGAGATCCGCGAGTGACGGCCGGACGTCTTCTCGTCATTGGCACGCCGATCGGCAACCTCGGTGACCTTTCACCGAGAGGCGTCGCCGGACTCAACGCGGCAGACGCCATTGCCTGTGAGGACACTCGGCGAACCGGAGTGTTGTTGCGTCATTTCGGAGTCGGCAAGAAACCACTGTTGATCGCCAACGAGCACACCGAGCAACAGCGGTCGATCGACATCGTTGAGCGGATTGCCGCTGGCGAAACCGTTGCGTTGGTCACTGATGCGGGCATGCCAGCCATAAGTGACCCCGGGCGGCGAGTGGTGCGCGCCGCGATCGAAGCTGGTTGCTCCGTGGAGGTGCTCCCCGGTCCAACGGCGGTGGTCGCCGCTCTCGTTCTGAGCGGTCTTGCCACCGATCGGTTTGTGTTCGAGGGGTTCTTGCCTCGCAAGGGGAAGGAACGAACGATCAGGCTCGCTGAGGTGATCAACGAGACTCGGACGGTGGTCATCTATGAGTCGCCGAAGCGTGTTGTCGCCACCCTCCACCAGCTCGAAACGGCCGGATTGGGCGATCGTCAGGTGGCGGTGGCCCGCGAGCTCACCAAACTGCACGAAGAAGTTGTTCGGGGCACGGCTGTCGAGGTGGCGCACCATTTCGAGACGGCCGGAGTTCGAGGCGAGATGGTGTTGGTCGTCGAAGGGGCGCCGACGGAAACCGGGCCGCGCTCAGACGAAGAGCTCCTAGCTCTCCTACGCCCGCGACTCGAAGCCGGTTCGAGCACCCGTGACGCGGTCGCAGCGGTGGTCGCTGAGACGGGTGAACCCAAGCGCCGGGTCTATGAGCTTGGTACCAAGATGGGGCTGAACGAGTCATGAACGAGCCTCGTGTTGCCCTGCTCCGGGGAATCAATGTGGGCGGCCGCAACAAAGTGCCAATGGCCGAGCTGCGCGAGCTGTTCGAGTCGTTGGGGCACACCACTGTTGCCAGGTACATCCACGAGGCCAATCCTTTCGAGACCGGCGCTCATGATCCAACACCTCATGATCCGACACCTCATGATCCGACACCGGTGCACTTCGATTTCCTTGATCGACCTGATGGGCGCTTGACTCGCCGCTTCCAACGATCTGGTACTTTTGAGTTCATGAGTGATTACATGGAGGGGCAGGCCGCCGCTCAACCCGCGGGTTGGTATCCGGCTACTGATGGAACGCAACGTTATTGGGATGGTGCCCAATGGACAGAACATGTGGCTCCCGCTGCTGGCATGGAGGCATCACCCGCTGGGGGACCCGGCGTGCCGGGATCGGTAGCTGCGGGGTCCAGCGACGACAACACGATGGGGATGTTGGCGCACTTGCTCGCCATCGTCTCGGGCTTTCTCGGTCCACTGATCATCTGGCTGATGAAAAAGGACACGTCGCCCTACGTCGACTACCACGGCAAGGAGGCGTTGAACTTCCAGATCACGATGTTCTTTGCCTGGATGGCCTCGTTCGTCCTGGCGTTCGTCCTGATCGGTTTCCTCTTGATGCCGATTCTTCTGATCGTCGGCATCGTCTTGCCGATCATGGGCGGCCTGGCGGCCAACAAGGGCGAGTACTACAAGTACCCCTTGACCCTCCGCCTGATCAAGTAACCCCAGCAGGTCATGTAACCCCAGCAGGTCATGTAACCCCAGCAGAGTCCAACAGACGACTGAAAATAGAAGAAGCGGGCCGTTCTTCTCGGAGGGAGTGAGAACAACGGCCCGCTTCTCTAACTATATCTGAGGTGTCGGCGGACGTGGTGTCAGCTACCGGGAGAAGTTCTCCGACTTGCGGACTTCGTGGGCCTAGGGAAGCGCTGGCCTAAGGAAGCGCCATGACGCGGATGGTGTCGGTTGCCCGCGCCGACATCGAGTGGCCGGAGATCACGACCACACGGTCGCCTCCGTGGAGTCCGAAACGTTGTTTCGAGAGGGCTAGAGCGTCGGCGATGGTGTCTCGCACGGTCGTCTTGTCGGGGTTAGTCACCGCCTGCGAGCCCCAACTGAGCGCCAACTGACGCGTCGCACGTTCATCGGGGCTGAACGCCAGGATTGGTACACGGGGTCGGAAACGGCTGACCGATCGAACCGTGTACCCGGTGCGAGACAAGCAGACGATGGCGGCCGCACCGACCTGTTCGGCAATTCGAACCGCTGACATGGTGATGGAGTCGGTGGTCACCGCACCTTGGTCGTAGGCCGAATCGTTGTCGCGAACGCTGTTCACCTGCTCGGCCCAGCCGTCGTGGTCGAACGAGAGATCAGCTCGTCCAGTTATCTCGGCCATCGTCGCAACCGAATTGACTGGATCGATGCCGATGGCCGTTTCACCGGACAGCATTACCGAACTTGTGCCATCGAAGACAGCGTTGGCGACATCGGATGCTTCGGCCCTGGTGGGTGTCGGTGCGTAGACCATCGACTCGAGCATCTGGGTGGCGGTGATGACAGGGAGGCCGCGTGCGACGCAGCGCTTGATGATGTGCTTCTGGAGGTGGGGGAGTTCCGAAATGGCGTAGTCCACGCCGAGATCGCCGCGAGCAACCATGACCGCGCCGCTGGCGCCGATGATGCCCTCAAGATTCTCGACCGCCGCTCGTGTCTCGATTTTGGCAATCACGAGCGGGCCTCGTGGGGAGGGCTCGACTCCGAGCGACCTGATGTCGTGGGCGCTCCGGACGAACGAGATGGCCAGCATGTCGACGTCATTCTCGATGAATGCGTCAGCAAAACGCAGATCGTCAGGAGTTGGCGTCGAGATGCGCAGCCGATCCGACGGCACTTGAAGTCCGGGCCGGCCTTGAACGCGGGCGCCGCGCACGACTTTGGCGTACAGCTCGCCACCCATCTTGTCTTCGACGACAAAGGTCACGTTGCCGTCGCCCAAGGCCAAGCCGTCGCCTATTTCGATATCGGAGCCGAGGTGTTCATAGTCGGTCGAGATGACGTCGACCGACGAGAACTCCTCGCCTGACACGAAGCGGACGGGGCTGCCGTCCTCGAACACGACACCGCCCTCGGGAAATGGAGCGCACCGCACCTTCGGGCCGGGTAGGTCGGCGAGCACGCCAACGTTTCGGCCCCGCTCGGCTGCCGCCGCTCGGATCATCTGGTACTTCTCGAGGTGCTCGTCGAGGGATCCGTGGGCCAGACCAATGCGGGCAACGTCCATGCCAGCATCGATCATCTTGAGGAGCGTGCCGGGGTCGGCACAAGCGGGACCAATGGTGGCCACAATCTTCGTTCGGCGCATAGCGCTCTCTTTCGGGTTGGTAGTTCTCGCGAAAGCGCGCTTCGTTGGGCACCGGTTCTTGTGACGTTCTATCCGATGGCTACTCTCGCCGGGTGGCAAGACGGCGAATCTTTCATGGCTGGAAAGTCGTCGGTGCAGGGGCGGT
>JBLINY010000028.1:0-47102 GCA_047638695.1 Acidimicrobiales bacterium
GCTGGTCTTCCTCGCTTGGCCATCCGGGCTCCTCGTCGTTGGTGTCTTTGAGTCCACCAACACCTCCGAGACTACAAAATTCCCGAAACCACCAAATACATCACCAAATTCCGTGTCAGCACACTAGGAGATGCTTCCTTGGAGGCAGTCCTAGGAAGAGTCCTATGAGACGGAGGTGCGGATGGCTTTGCGTGCTCGAGCCAGTTGGTCGGCCACAACGGTCCGCGACGACCGCGTGGGCTCCGCAGCTTGGTCGTAGCTGTACCCGCACACATCGATCAGCCAGAGACTCTTTGCTTCGGGGAAAGGAAGAGTGCTGGTTGCCGACCGAACTCGCTGAGCGAGCTCTGCTGGGTCTGACGTGTCGTCGGCAAAGGGGTCTCGACGCGGGGTGTCGTCGATTCGTAGTTGTGCTCGTCTGGGAAAGTACCGGTGGCGCTTCTCTCCGAGGTTGGTGAATACGGAAAACTCTGTTGCATGGGCCAAGGCCCCCAACGTCTCGACGCACAACTCAATTGCCACGACCGAATGGTACTGCCGGCCCAGGGAGCAAGCTGGTCGGCCCCGGCTCTTGGCGGTTGAGGGACGATCCCTAGGGGAGGTAGGGAAGCGGGGCCGGGCCAAGCTGTTCGGCAAGGATCTTCTGGGCGTCGGCGACGAACTCGGCCACAAGCGGTCGGGTTTCTGCCGGGTCGATGATGTCCTGACCGGTTGCCTCGGCCGTTCGGAACGGCGAAGCCAAGGCGTTGAGTCGGTCCTCGATCTCTTGGCGCTTTGCGTCTGAGTCGTCGGCCGTTTCGATTTCACGTCGGTAGGCGGCCGCTGCTCCGCCCGAGATATGCATCGAGCCCCATCGTGCATTCGGCCAGGCGTAGCGGCGAAACATGCCGCTGGGCCGGTGTTGGCACTGGCCGGCGACGCCGTAGAGGCGGCGCAACACGACGGTCATCCACGGCATGCGGGTCATGCACGTCATGGCGACCAGTCGAGCCCCAGCTCGTTCGATGCCCTGTTTCTCTGATTCAAGGCCAACCTGAAAGCCGGGCTCGTCGGCGAAGGAGATGAGCGGCAGATGGAACGTGTCGCAAAGCTGCATCAGACGCATCACCTTGCTGCCCCCGGCCACGTCGGTCGATGCTCCGAACCGAGGGTTGTTCGTCATGACGCCCACCGGCATGCCACCGATTCGGGCGAGTCCGGTGATGCGGTTTTTGCCGTAGTCGGGGGCGATCTCGAAGAACGAGCCCTTATCGAGCACGAGCTCGAGCACGCGATGGGCATCGTGGATACGACGGGGGTTATCGGGAATCAACGTGCGGAGCTCGGGCTCGATCCGGTCGACCGGATCGTCGCAGTCGACTACCGGAGCTGTTTCGAACACGCTTGAGGGTAAGTAGGAGAGGAAGCGCTTGATCTGGTCGAGAGCGTCTTGTTCCGATGTCGCAAGGTTGTCGATACAGCCACTGATCCGAGTGTGGATCTCTGGCCCGCCCAGCTCCTCTTTGGTGATGTCGTAGCCGAGGGCTGCTTTCACCACCGGTGGGCCGCCGGGGAAGATCTGGCTGGTTCCCTCGACCATGACGTTCCAGTGGGCCATGCAGGCGTTCACCGCTGGCAGCCCTGCCACCGAGCCCATGACGGCCGACACCACCGGCACGGTGTTCAGCAGTTGAACATCGGGGAGGGTGAACGAGTTGCCATCAGGAAGGTAGGTGCGGCCAATTTCTTCGAAGCTGCGAACGCTGCCACCGGCGGCATCGAGCAGCCGGATGTACGGCAGGTGCCACTCTCGGGCCCGCTCGGGAGGTCGCAGCTCTTCGCCCAGACCGCCGTGAATACCGCCAGCAGATCCACCCCGCACGGTAAAGTCGCCGCCGTTGATTACTACCTTGCGGCCGTCAATGAGCGCCGTGCCGTTCACCTCGCCCTTCGGGGTGAAGTCGACCAGCTCATTTTTCTCGCCGTAGGTGGCACGGCCCATCAGGCCGCCGAACTCACGGAATGAACCCTCGTCGACGAGCAGATCTAAGCGCTCGCGAACGGTCAACTTGCCTCGGCCATGATGAAAGTCGATCGAGTCTTGGCCGCCCATCTGGGCTGCAAGCTCGCGTCGCTGCCGCAGTTCCTCGATGCCGTCGACGTTGGTCATGGTGGGTGCCTCCTTGGCTGGCCAATTGGGCCGTTGGCTCACTCTAGGTTTTGGCCGGTCCCAAGGAGTAGCCGTCAGCCTTGACCCGATGGCCTCGGCGTACTCGGCCGTTAGTTTGTCAGCCGTGGTTCGTGACAGGCCCGGCGAAATTGTGGATGCCCTCGTCCGGGCTGCGGTGGGGGCTCTGGCCGGTGGCCGGGCAATTCCCCAAACCTCAGGTTCGAGTTCGATCTGATTCTGCCTTGATAATGCTTGGTGTCGGTCTTCGGGCACGGATGGTGTTGCCAGCAAGAACTCACTCGCTGACGAAGCCGGCTCGCTTCAAGGCAGCCAGCACGCTCTCGCCGAGATCGGGGTCCATGGGCTGACGAGGAGCGAACGTGGTCGAAGCAAGCCAGCCTTTCGTTGTCTCAGCATCAAGCCCGTATCGAGCCATGATCTCCTCAACAACCGAGGAACGAGCATGGAGTGCGGTTGCCTCAGCGACCACGGTGTCAACCAATCGTCCAACCTCAACGGTCCGGCCAGTGAGGACCTCAGTCCGGGCCGCGATCACAAACGATGGCCACGGGGTTGGGAAGGTTCCAAGCTGGCGAAACTCGCCAGCGTCGACGAGCGGCCTCGTCATGAACCGATCCCACAGAAACACCTCCGATTCGCCCGCAGCGAAGGATTGGCGGGCCCCCTCAAGACCCCCAGTGACCACAAACTGGTCCTCCGGCAGTGCCCATCCTTTGGCCTCGGCAAGGATGTATACGATCAGGTGTGAGCCCGACCCGTGACGCGAAATGGCGATCGGACGACCGGCCAACTCATCCTCACTCGTGAGGTCCGAAGATGCTGGGACAAACACGCCCCACTCGAGTGGTGAGCTCACGTAGACCTGCATGATCGTGACGTCGAGGCCCTCTGCGGTGGCAGAGATGGTTCCCTCGGTCAGAATGCTCACGATGTCGAGAGAGCCGTCGGCAAGTCCGGCAAGCATTTCACCGGTCCCGCCGAGCTGATCGTTCCATTCGAGATCGAGGCCGTCGGTTGCCGGGGATTCCATAGCCAAATGCCACGGAAGGTTGAAATACTCGGGCACTCCGCCAAGATGCAACGGGCCCGAGGCAAGGTTGGACGTCGCCATGGGCGAGACCCTAGCGATCTGCGCGACGGAGACAGATTTGATCCTCGTCCGGATCGCAACACGGTTGATTCACTGGCGAGCAAAAGGCCGTTTTGGCTGCTCTGACGGGCGCGACGTCAGGAAGGACTCTCGAAGGATCATCAGGATGATGTGTTGACAGTCTCGGCCCGTCGTTCGTCGCAGCCCCAGCAGAAAATGGTGGGCGTTCGGTATCGTTCGATACCACACTCACGAGGTGGAGGTTCTGCGAAGAAAGCTGCTGGTGCTGGCGTTTTTCGATGAGTTCGTCCCTCTCTATACCCTCTTCGCTCTTTGGTGGCAGGACAATGGGATCAGCACCGCCCGTATCTCGCTGGTGTTTGCCCTTTGGGCCACGGTCTCGCTGGTGCTCGAAATTCCCAGTGGGGCACTGGCCGATCAGATTGATCGACGCTTGGTAATCGGGGCGGCCTATTTGCTTCGGATGGCGGGGATCGCGTCGTTTCTGATCTGGCCGACCTTGGCGGGCGTTGTGATCGGATCGATCCTCTGGGCGACCCACGATGCGCTGGCCTCCGGTGCGTGGGAAGCCATGATCTATGACGAGCTGGAACGGTTGGGCGAGGGAGACAGTTACTCGGCCGTAATGGCTCGGCTCACTCAGGCCGCATGGGTAGCGGTTGCCGTCTCGGCTGTCGTTGCGTGGGCTTTGGTTGGGACCCTCGGCATTACTGGCGTTGGCTGGATGTCCGTCGCCCTGCTGATGGTGGCGCTGGTGCTGGTTCTGAGGTTGCCAAAGGCCCCGGCGGTGGAAGAAGCGGACGAAGTCAGCGGCTTCCGGGCTTGGGTGACGACGCTGCGGCGAGGAGTTTCCGATGCTCGAACCGTGCCGTCCCTGGGTCGGCTCGTGGTGCTGGGCTCGTTGCTCGAGACGCTGACGCTGATCGAGGAGTACATCCCCTTCCTGGCTCGCCGGGCCGGAGCGGCCGACAACACGGTGCCCATAATCCTGGGATTGGCCTGGCTTGGCTTTGTAGCCGGTGCTGAATTGGCGGCCCGTCGCCCGGATCTTGCTCGGCAAACCCAGGCCTTCACCATGGTTGGCGCGGTCGTCGTCGCGGTCGTGGCCATCCAGGGACGTGGTAGTCCGTTTCTTGTTGTGGGCCTCGCCTTCCTGCACCTCTCGGCGCAGTCATCGATGGTGCTCACCGATGCCCGATTGCAGGAACGGGCAACAGGCGCAGTGCGGGCGACGATCACGAGCGTTCGCGGCTTTCTCACCGGCGTGCTGACGTTGCTGGCCTTTGTGATGATGAGCGCCCTCGATAGAGGAGGAGACGTACGGCTGGGGTTGTTCGTCCTCCTTGTTCCCGCCCTCGCTAGCGCCGTGCTGCTCTGGCGCTGGCTTCCAACGGCACTGGCTTCCAACAGCACTGACTTCCAACAGCGCTGATGGCTAAATGCGACGACGAGGTAGCCGTCGTGCCACCCTGGCGCGTGGACGTATTTGAGGTCATCTACAACTGCCGCGCCATGCGCCGGCTCGATACCCGGGAGGTCCCGGACGAGCTACTGGTCAAATTGGTCGAAGCAGCCAACCAGGCTGCGAGCGGCGGCAACCAGCAACGCGGCCGGTGGATCGTCGTGCGAGATGAGCAGCAGAAGCGGGCCATCGCCGATCTGAACCACGCCGAGAGCGCCGAGTTCGTGAAGGCACGGATCGACCGCGACGAGTCGCTCCCTCATCACGACGCGGTAACTCGTGCTCGCATGCTCGACGCAGTTTTGTATCTGGCTGAGCACATGCACACCTATCCGGCCCTGATCGTTGCCTGCATCGATTTTGACGAGCGGCCGAAAGACGTGTCGGCATCGGCTAGTTCGATCTGGCCAGGCGTACAGAACTTGTTGCTGGCGGCTCGGGCGCTTGGCCTCGGCGCTGTGCCCACCACCTATGCGATCAACCGCCGGGACGAGTTCGAGGCAATTCTTGATCTGCCGCCGACGATGGTCGCCCATGCGTTAATCCCCGTTGGGTTCCCGCTCGGGAACTTTGGCCCCGTGAAGCGTCAACCGGTCGGTGAAATCATGCGATTCGATCGCTGGTCGAGCCAGCCGTGATCGAAGGGGGCGCCGGTGCCGATTGGTTCTGACGGACTCGTCGGCTACGAGATTGAAGCCAATATTGGAGCGGGTGGCTTTGCCACGGTGTATCGCGCACGCGATCTCGCACACGGCAGGCGGGTCGCCATCAAGGTGATCAGCAGCGAACTCGATGAAACCGAGCGTCGCCGTTTCGATCGAGAACGTCAGGCCATCGGTCAGCTGGCCGATCATCCCAATGTCGTGCCCGTGTTCGATTCAGGGGTGACAGCACAGGGCGAGGCTTACCTGATCCTTGAGTACGCGCCGGGCGGCTCGTTGGCTGACCGCCTCGGTAGCAAGGGTCCATTCCCGTGGTCTGACGCGGTTGACATCATCGATGCCATCGGTGGCGCCGTCGAGGCGGCCCATGCGGTCGGCATCCGTCACCGCGACATCAAGCCCGAGAACATCCTGGTCTCGCACTACGGAGCGGTGAAGCTGACCGACTTCGGTATCGCCAGCGTCGCGACATCTACGACCACGACAACCTCTGCATCAGTCACACTCGCACACAGTCCCCCAGAGCTCCTCGAAGGTGCTGAGCCGACCGATATGGCTGACGTGTACAGCCTGGCCTCCACCTTCCATCATCTGGTGGCTGGCCGGCGGCCGTTCCACCGCGACGGCGATACTGACATTCGGGCCCCCTCACCCGCATCGTCACTGAGCGTCCACCTTCGCTGCGCCCCTACAGTGTTCCGGGGCCAATCGATGAGGTCATCGCCAACGCTATGGCCAAGGTGCCGACCGATTGGTATCTGTCGGTGGTCCAGTTCCGACAGGCGCTCACGGGTGCTGCCAGCGCAGCTAGGGCGGGCAGCGCGACCGGGCCGTCCGTGGGGATCGAGTCAACGACTCCTCCGATGGCGGCTTCTGGGGTCACGATTGTGTCGATGCCCGAGGCGGCGTCGCCCAGTTTCACCGTCAAGGGAAAGGGGCCCGCGACGTCGCGTCGGCCTCGGCCGCTGGCTCTGATGCTTGCCGCCGGGGTGGCTCTCGTTGTTCTTGGCGCCGCTGCTGTGGCGTGGCGACTGACATCAGATCCGGGCGGGGAAACAGTGGAGCCGACTGCCCCTCGCGTGGCTGGAACGGTGGTTTCCCGAACTCGTGAGACTACTGCGGCACCCACTCACGTTGTCACTGATATTGCTGTTGGTGACGGGCCAGTGGCCGGCGCGGCAAGCGACGACAGCGTGCGGGTTCCAAATTTCCGGTCGGACTCAGTGTCGAGGATCGACATAGCGACTGGTCAGGTCGTTGCCACGGTCGCGGTCGATGCTGGGCCGTTTACCCTGGCCATCGACGGTGACGACGTTTGGGTTGCCAGCTTCCAAGCCGGCACGGTGAGTCGTATCGAAGGTGCAACCAACGAGGTGGTGCTTACTGTTGCCACCGGTGCAGGCCCGTCTGGCCTGTTGGTCGAAGTTGGTGAGACGCCGGGGTCAGCGGTGGCCGCAGGCAACAACATTTGGGTGAACAACCGAGGCTCGGGTTCCGTCTCACGCATCGACCCCGCCAGCGGCCTTGTGGCCGAGATCTCGGTCGGATTGCAGCCCGACACGCCGGTTGCGTTCCTCGGAAACATTTGGGTATCGAATAGCGGTTCGAACACAATCAGCCGGATCGACATCGCCTCCAGTGTCGTCGTTGGTCTCATAAAGGTCGGCGACGGTCCGAAGGCCGTCGCAGTCGATGGATCAACGCTGTGGGTCGCCAACTACGACGATGGCACGGTGAGTCGGATCGAGGCCGATACCGAGGAAGTGCTGACAATTTCGGTAGGCGAAATGCCGTGGACCCCGGTTGTTGTCGACAGCGTCGTGTGGGTACCGAACACCGGCTCGGGAACCATGAGCCGCATCGACATCCTGACGAACACCGTGGTGGCCACCGTCGATGTTGGTGCCTTGCCGACGACACCGATCGTGGCTGACAACCAGGTGTGGGTACCTGTTGTCGAGGACAACCGCGTCAGTCGGATCACGCCCGCCAACTGACCCCGGGATTGCCGATCTGGCCCTTGACCGCGTGCCCGTATCGCAGCCGGCCAGGGGTAGGTACAGCATCGGCGTAGCCTGCGCCCAATGAGCACCTCGGTTGTGGACATCTTCTATTCGGGCCTTGCCCTCCGCGACAGCGAGGCCATGGTCGCCTGTTACACCGAAGATGTTGTTTTCCAGGACCCTGCGTTTGGCGAGTTGCGAGGGCGGGACGCGGCGGACATGTGGCGGATGTTGTGCGCCAGCGACACCGACCTCACCCTTGAGCACCATATTCTCGAGGCCCTCGGCGACACGGTGCGGACGAACTGGATAGCGACCTACACATTTACCCCAACAGGTAACAGCGTCCGCAACGACATCGAAGCGACGATGACGTTCCGCGATGGCAAGATCGTCGATCACCGTGACAATTTCGACATGTGGAAATGGTCGTCGCAAGCGCTCGGCCTGCCAGGAAAGCTCTTGGGCTGGGGCCCCCGTTCCACTCCAAGGTCCGATCAACAGCCCTTGGAAACCTGGCCACCTTCCAAGCCGAAGCAGCCTGATCGGCCGGTTCGCCGGGGCCGCCCTCAGCGGCCCTTTAAGATAGGGGTCCGCTTCTCGCGGAAGGCGCGGGCGCCCGCTGCTTGGTCTTCGGTGCGGCGGATAGCCAGCAGGTCGCGGCGGGCGATGGCTTGAAGCTCTGAGGGACCGCGCGGGGTCACGGTGTCTCGGACGAATCGCTTGCACATCGCAACGACCATGGGTGAACTGTCACGTAGGACGGTGGCGTACTCCATCGCAGCGGCGACATGCTCACCGACAGGGACAACCTTGTTCACCATGCCGACCTCGTAGGCACGCTGGGCGTCGTAGTGCACCCCGGTGAGCATGAACTCCATGGCGATCTTGTGGGGCAGGCGGGCCGCCGCGCCGGCTACGAGGCCACCACAGAAACCCATCTGAGCCTCGGGATAGAAGAAGTCGGCGTTGTCGGCTGCCACTGCGAGGTCGCAGTGTTGGACAAGGATGTAGGCGCCACCCACGCAATAGCCGGCAACCGCAGCGATGATCGGCTTATCCATGTCCCGTCCGACGTTTGGAATGCCCTCCCACAGATCGGGATCGACGGGCGGGGCGGTGAGGTCAGCTCCTACGGAGAACGATCGGTCGCCCGAACTGGTGAGAACAGCGACCCTGTCGTCGGAGTCTTCGAGACGGTCGAAGGCATCACGAAGTTCGCGAACGACCTGTTCGCTCAGAGCGTTGAGTTTCTCCGGGCGGTTGATCGTGATGGTGGCAATATTGTCGGTTGACTCGTAAAGAACGACGTTGTCACTCATAGGTGTTCTCCTGGCTTGATGTCGACGTAACGTGGCGTCGGGTCGGCCGTGAGGCCATCCATGCCGGTCCTTGCCAATCGTCTTGTTCGCAGACCTTTGGTGGAGAATGAGGTGAGAGACCGATAGGGGTTAGAGCAACAGGGCGTTCGCAGCGGTGTAGGCGGCGACGAGGCCGAGCATGATCGCGAACGAGCGGGTCAGCCGGTCGGCTTCGATGCGGTCCGATACTTGCGACCCGACAAGCACGCCGAGCGTCACCGTGCCGAGGAATGGTGCGACGAGAGCCCAATCGACTGTGACATCGCCGGCTCGGAACGAAAGAGCGACCGCCGCGTTTATGGCGATAACCACGAGCGATGTGCCGACTGCCTCTTTCGTCCGAAAGCCGAGAAGCAGCATGAGGGCTGGCACGACGGCGAATCCGCCGCCGACGCCGAAAAGGCCGGTCAGCACGCCAACAGCGGTGGCGGCGGCACCCAGCTTTGCGATGGCCGGCCCCGTGAGGAGCCGCTGAGTCCTTGGCTTGTCGGTGATAAGTATCGAGCTGTCGGCTGACCCTTCAGTAGTCGTCATTCGCGACACGAACTCAGTGTCCGATGTGTCTCCGGCGCCTGGCGATTGGACGCTGCGGTACATCCGAACGGCGACGAACACGATGAGAGCCGAGAACGACAGTAGAAGCAGCCGCTCAGGTAATGATTGGTTCAGCTGTGTGCCGATTGCCGAGCCGGCGATGCCGGCCGCGCCAAAGGCCAGACCGGCGCCCAGTCGGACGTTGCCGTTTCGGTAGTGCCTGACGACGCCAATAGCGGCAGCGATCCCGACGACGATCAAGGATGCTGTGGTTGCGGCTTGGGTATCGAGACCGGCGACGAACACCAGAATCGGCACTGCCAAGGTTGACCCACCTCCGCCGAGAGCGCCCAGCGCCAGGCCAACGAGGAGGCCTAGTGAAATTGCGAGCAACGAAGCGGTCATGGTCTCCTCAAGATGTCCGTACATTAGGACTATAAGGAAATCTGTAGCAACTGGCAAGGCTTCGCCGCTCGTCGATGCGCGGCCGGGGCGACGATGCTAGACCTGGGTCATGAACGCCGAGCAGGTCGTCAACGATTTCATGTCCGCTATCTGTCGCAAGGCACAGGACGAGGCCATGGCCTTGGTGGCCGAGGATTGCTACTACGACAATGTCCCCATCGGCGACATGACCGGCCACACCGCGATGCTCGAGTTTCTCGGCCCGATGTTCAACAGCAAGGGGCCGGTTGAGTTCGAGATTGTTCGCCAAACGGCCACCGGCAATACCGTCATGAACGAACGAATCGACAAGTTTGTGATGAAAGGCAAAGAGGTCTCGATACCTGTCGCCGGTGTCTTTGAAGTGAACGACGACGGCAAGATCAGCTTCTGGCGTGACTACTTCGACAACGGGATGTTCATGTCGGCGCTTCGCGACTGATCTGCCCCGAGGGGCCTTCTCCTGGTTACGGACAAATCTCTCGCCAGGTGACTCAGCCCCCGGAGGCTTCTGTCTCGGCTCGGTACGGCTTGGTGATGATCTCGAGCAGGTGCCCATCGGGGTCGTTCCAATAGACCTCTTTGCCGCCATCGTGGTGGTTGATCTCGCCAAGGGTTCTTTTGGATGGATCAGCCCAGTGGTCGATTTCGCTGGCGCGAATGCGGCCGTAGATCGCATCGAACTCGGCTTCGGTCACGAGGAAGGCGAGATGCTGTGGTGTCAGCTCGCCCCCGTGCCAGTCGGCGTAGTCGAGCGATGCGTCGTTGTTTATGTCGACGATGAGAAACTGGCCCGCGAAAATCGCGTGGCGAGTTGAGTCCCAGAATCTCGACGAGGTGAGCCGCACCGACTCGCTTGTCTGCACACCAGACGATGAGATGATTCAGATCAGGCACACTGTCAGTTTAATTGGTGGCCGATGATCGAGAGTTCAGAACGCCTCAGTCGCGCACAACCTCGACGCCTCTCCAGAACGCGACTCGATCTGTCACCAGTCGACGGGCCAGCGGCCACGGTCGCTCATAGGAGAAGGCGGCATCGGTCGCCGTCTCTGTATCACCGGCAACATGCCAGTAGCGGGCCTTCCCTTTCCAAAAGCAGCGGCTCGTGGTTGTGCTCTCGACGAGTGCGTCATCTGACACGCTGCTAAGCGGAAAGTACGTCATGCCCTCAACGACGCGGACATCTTGGCTGTCGGCAATAACCACACCATCAAACACTGCTCGTGCCATATACATGTGAACCCGGCATGTCCCCTCAACCTTCCGCCGGTTGGCTGTTTGGTCAAACAGACAGCGAAGACCAAGAGGTGAAAAGAGGATCGGCTCAGTGCGCGATGGCGATCCCACACACCTGAGCGATTGCCAGCTCATAGGCGTCTCAACCGACGGTATTAGCGGCCGCCCGACGTGGATAGAGCCGGGTTGTGAACCGGACAGTTGTTGGGATCGAAGACCCGGACCGTTGATGCGGGGTACTTGACAAGGCGTTCAGGAGGTCGAATCGGCCGCACAACGAGGTTCCCCCCACAGTTCTTGCAGATCCCTTGCCTTTCGTCCGCGCAAGTTGCGCAGTACGTGCACTCGAACGTGCACACCCGTGCGTCAGGCGACTCTGGCGGTAGGTCCTTGTCGCAACATTCACAGCTTGGCTTCAGGTCCATCATGGGTGCTTCTCATTTCTCTGTGGCCGAGGTTGGACCCTCACCATGAACGACACGCTGCTAGGCGACAAGGACACAAACCGGTCGTTTTGGGACATCACTGCTCGCATTTCGCGCTGCATGCAGCGGAGTGCCTGGCGTGTTCGTGTCAGTCTGATGACATACGGCCAGGATCCTCGTGGCGCTCCGACTTTGCAGCAGCGGGGCTTCAGATCGTTAGTGAGGAGAAGTGCACTCATTTCGTTTCTGAGTTCGTGCTCAGCCGGGCGACGCAAACCTGATATCAGAGCGCTCGTCCACGCCGACTGCCGCGGTGCCGAGCAACGAAGATTGCGAGCGCCGTTCACAACGCCAGCGCTGCGCTCCGTACCGCTCTTAGCGTCGGTTATCGCCCTGGGTTTTGGGCGGGCCGGTGGTGTCGATATGAGCGGGCCGAAACGGCTCAGCAGCCATCAAGGCCAGGCCGCTTTGGTCCTCGGCGAAGATGGCAGCGAGTTTCACCGGCGAACAACGGATTTGAGTCGACCTGTTTCGAAGCGCCGACAACCAGCTCGATCTGATCACACTGAGCGACTGGCACCTGGAATGTCGGTCACGAGTGCGACAGGTCGATACCGAGCCATTCCGCGGCTTCTTGGGCACCCATTCGTTCCTTGCCACTGAAACGTTCGCTTACCTGTCGCAGTAGCGGCGGAAGATCAAGTTGGCCGCTTTTCCAAAGCGGCGAGAGCACCCACAAGATGTGGTCCTGAATCTCCACATCATCTGCCTCTGCCAGCGCCTTGCAGAGGAGACCGAGCGAATCCACATCCCCTGCAGTAGCGAGCAATGTCGCGGCAGCATCCACAACCGCAGTGTTTCTCCAGCCGAAGAGAAGCTGAGCGGCTTCTGCCCGAAGCTTGGGAATGGACTCCATAGACGATTGTGTCACTTTGTTGGGACGCGTACCGGCACATTCCGATCGAAGCAAGCAGAGCAACATCGGTGGTCGGTAATTTGCGTGCCAATGGACCAGTTCGCCTACGTAATCCGACGATCGAAATGCCGGCTAACGAGCGGTCGTCGATGGATCGGGCGAAGTCGATACTGAGCACGTTGACCGGCCGCCTCGTCATGGAGGCGCAGCCTCTTGTCAGTAAATGATGTCGAGTGAGAACCGAAGAGCCGCGTCGAGTTGGGCACGAGTCACGTCGTCGAGGTGTCCAACTGGTTCGTCGTCCAAGTCTTCGACCGGGATGGTGATCACGTTGTCGCAGCTGATGACGCACGCTTCGGGAAGCCCTTGTTCCGGACCGAGCTCGACCTCGGAAGGAATGCCTCGAATGGTCCGTGTGATCGGGGCACACGTCACCGAGGTCAGAACTTCAATCGCAGCGTCTCTTGTCAGTACGCACACCGGTCTGCGACCTGCGGGCGGTCCGAGGTCTACCCAGAAAATGTCGTTGCGAGCTACCACTGCGGGGCTGTTCGAGCCGCGATGCGTCTTGCCGACTTGGCGAGCGCAGGATCAGCTGGCTGACGTCGATAGGCCGCCTGGAGTTGCCGGTCCTTTGCTGCGAGGTCCTCGGCTTCGAGGATTGCTTGGGCGCCTCTTCGCATGAGTTCAGAGCGGTTTGTGCCGAGATCTGCTGCGAGGATGTCGAGGCGTTCGACAAGGTCATCGTCGAGTTGCACAAGTACTTCACGTCGAGTCATGACCATATGGTAGTCCATATGGTCGACGCTCATAACCGCGTGCTCGGCTGACGAGCAGACCAGCGCGGTATCGGCACTTGAGAGCGGGGAGCTGAGCCGTGGTCCGAGCCCAGCCATAATCCGGATAACCAACGCGCTCGGCCGCGCCGCACCACCGGCGAACTGTGCGGATCCCAACCGGATTCACCCACTGAATAATCTCGGCGATTTCGCTATGCGGACAGTCATCGGAGCCGAGCAGCGCATCGGTACGAGAACCAGGGTGACCACAAACCCTCGTGGAGTGGTCAGGAATGTCGCTGAGTCCCTTGAAAGTTTTGGGTGCCGCAGAGTGAAAAGTCGCTCGAGCGGCTGCCCCTACTTCCCAAAGACGGGGTTGTTAACAGAGTCGAAACAGTCCGGAAATAGGGCGGAAGCAACCTGTCGAGAGACTGACCGAGTTCTTACAGCTCCTCGAAAGGCTTCAAATGGATTCCGGTAATACCGCGTGGATTCTTACATCCGCAGCGCTCGTCCTCTTCATGGTGCCCGGCCTGGCACTGTTCTACGGAGGCATGTCGCGTTCGAAGAACATGCTCAACATGCTCATGATGAACATGGTGTGTCTCGGCATCGTGCCCATCTTCTGGTACGTCATCGGTTACAGCCTCTCGTCGACCGGCACCGATAACGGCTGGATCGGCACCCTCGACAACATGTTCTTGGCCGACATCAACATCACCGGCGAAGACGGCGGCGCTGGCCTGCGAGACGTATTCTTCGCTCTCACCTTTGCCTGCATCACCCCGGCTCTCATCTCGGGCGCGGTCGCCGATCGCCTGAAGTTCTCCGCCTGGTTGGCCTTCGTGCCCATTTGGATGCTGTTGGTGTTTACACCGGCATGGGCATGGGTCTTCAAGACCGAAGGAAGTGGCTGGTTGGCGGCTCGCGGCAGCCTCGACTTCGCCGGTGGCACGGTTGTACACGTCGCTGCAGGTGCTGCCTCAATGGCATTCGTCGTGGCGCTCGGAAAGCGCAGGGGTTGGCCAACCGAGCCAATGCTTCCTCACAACCTTCCCTTCACCATGCTGGGCGCCGGCATCCTTTGGTTCGGCTGGTTTGGCTTCAACGCCGGGTCGGCCTTTGCCGCCGATGGCGTTGCCATCCAGGCCTTTGCCAACACCTTTATGGCCGCCGCAGCCGCCATGCTTTCGTGGCTTCTGGTCGAACGCATTGTCGACGGTCACGCCACCTCGCTCGGCGCAGCGTCGGGCATCGTCGCCGGCCTGGTCGGCATCACCCCCGGCGCCGGTTTCATGGGCGTCAACGGTGCTATCGGAGTCGGCCTGGCCGCCGGAGCTCTTTGTGCCCTAGCCGTGCGGATGAAGTTCAAGTTCGGTTACGACGATGCACTCGATGTCGTTGGTGTTCACCTGGTCGGTGGCCTCGTTGGCGGTCTCCTGATCGGCGTCTTCGCAAGCCCATCGGCGCTGGGTGGCGACTTCGACGGCGGTCTGATCGAAGGCGACGGTGCCGGGCTGCTGCTCGAGCAGATCTTCGCCAACGCCGTCGTCGGCGTCTTCGCTTTCGTCATGACGTTCATCATCGTCAAGGGTCTGGATGCGACCATCGGCCTGCGAGTCAGCGAAGACGACGAGCGGGTCGGTCTGGACACCACGCAGCACGCCGAAACGGCTTACAACTGATCGATCGCCAGCTGGTCGGGCAAGTTCGGTAGGTTCCCAACATGGAATCGACCATCAGCGGCCTCGAGGGCTTGGAGCCCGACCAGCTGATCATCTTCGGCGGAAACCGGACAACCCGAGTGTCCGCCGAGCTGGCAGCAGCGTTCTCACCCGGCGACCGGTTGGTTGTCGTCAACGACACGGGAGCCTTGCTGCACATTCAGCAGAACGAATTCACCCTGGCCCAAGCTGCGGTGCACCGAGCTCACCAGGCCTTTCTTGAACTGGGCGCCGTGGCCGATGATGCCATCACCGACTTCTACGAGAAGTTCGCAGCTCGCTTAGCTGATGATGTGACCTTTGCAACCATCGCGGCGGCAAACGCTGCCGACGTCGAGCGCGCACAGGCCAAGGGCCGCTCGACCACAAGGCTCGAGCTCACCGCAACCATGCGGGCTGACATGGTTGCCGGTCTGCATTCGTGGCGAGACACTCCGAGCGAACGCGATGCCGTCGTCGAAAAGATTGAGCACCCCGGTTGGGTCGTCGAACAACGAGTAGCCGGCTTGGGAGTCGTTGGCTTCGTCTTTGAAGGTCGCCCAAATGTGTTTGCCGATGCTTGCGGGGTTTTGCGCAGCGGCAACGCGGTCGTCTTCCGAATCGGGTCAGACGCGCTCGGGACCGCGCAGGCCATAGTCGAACACGCGCTCGACCCCGCACTCGCCGCAGCCGGGTTGCCGGCGGGAGCGGCTGGCCTGGTTGCCAGCGCCGCCCACTCGGCCGGCTGGGCCCTATTCAGCGACGCCCGGTTGGCCCTCGCCGTTGCCCGGGGCAGCGGCGAAGCGGTCGCCCAGCTCGGTGCCGTCGCCCGCCAGGCCGGAACTCCCGTGAGCTTGCACGGCACCGGGGGTGCCTGGATCGTTGCCGGGTCCTCGTGCGATGGCGACCGCCTCGAGCAAGTCGTTCGCCATTCCCTCGACCGCAAAGTCTGCAACACCCTGAACACCTGTTGCGTGTTGAAGTCAGCTGCGAGCGATCTCGTCCCTCGTGTACTGGCCGGTCTCGAAGCAGCGGCGCAGGATCGTGGCAGCAACCCGAAACTGCATGTGGTGGGCGATGCTTCCGAGGTCGTCCCGGCCGAATGGTTCGAGACGATGGTCGCAATCGATCGAGCCGACGGGGCGGTGAGCGAACCGAAGGCAACGACGTTGGACGACGACCAGTTGGGCTACGAGTGGGAGTGGGAGAACTCCCCGGAGATCACCCTGGTGTTGGTCGACACGGTGGACGACGCGGTTGCGCTGTTCAACGCACAGTCACCCCGGTTCGCGGCGTCACTTGTGTCCGACGACGACATCGAACAGGGTCGCTTCTGGTCGACTATCGACGCCCCGTTTGTCGGCGACGGCTTTACCCGGTGGGTTGACGGCCAGTACGCACTGGATCGACCCGAGCTTGGTTTGTCCAACTGGCAGTTCGGTCGGCTCTTCGCCCGTGGCGGTGTGCTGGCCGGCGACAGTGTGTTCACGGTGCGGACCCGCGTCACCCAGAGCGATGCCGCTCTGCACCGCTGAGGTAGTTGGCGGCTGATCGGCCCGCCCGGCGGTTCTAGAGCGGGTGGGGTACCGGATCGCCAGCCAGAACCTCGTAGCGAGGGAACGAGGCAATGGCGCTGTTGGGATCACCAACATCGATGACGTGACGGAACGTTGCCGTGACCCTGTGAGGCTCGATGTCGAGCATCAGCCAGCCATTCTTGGTGTCGATGTGCTCGATGTGAGCGTTTGCGAGCGGAATGAACGGGACAAACGGCGCAACGTCGGGAGGGAACTCCGAGCTAATCGCAGGAGCCATGAACTCGGTTGCAACCACCGGAAGCGAGCGGTCGGCAGGGTCCGCGCTGACGGTCAGAGCGGCCGAGCTGTGCAGATCGCCCGAAAGGCAAATGCGGTTGGGGCGGGCGGCCAACTGCTCGGCCAGCCAGGCCCGCTCCAGCGGGTAGCCGTCCCACGTGTAAGGCAACAGGGTCTCTTGCCCCGGCACCAGCAAACCGCCCACCAGCACCGGGCTGCCAAGCAGGGCCCAGCTCGCGCCGTTATCGAGCTGACCGGCCAGCCAGGTTCTCTGTTCGTCGCCGAGCAACGTCGAGTCGTCGGCGTACTGGCGAGCATCGAGCACGGTGACTCGGCAAAGATCGCCGAGGTCGACGCTGCGATACACGGCGAACCCGTCCGATGCGCTGCCCCCTTCCGATCCCGGAGCGGGCAGACGGGTTGGTTGGTGTTCCCACCAGGCCTGATAGGCGGCGGCTCGTCGAACGGGGTCAACGCCGGCGTCGTAGTCGTTATCGACCTCGTGGTCGTCCCACGTCACGAGCCATGGATGCGCAGCGCTCGCCCGCTGCAGCACCGGGTCCTGTCGGTACTGGGCGTAGCGAGCCCGATAGTCCGCAAGGGTCGTTGGGTCTCCGCCGATATGTGAGCGCCCCTCGTAGTTACTGAACCCTCCGCCGCCGTAAATGAAGTCGCCCAGCCACACCATGAGGTCGAGGTCGGCTGCAGCGATGTCCTCGTGAGCGGCCCAGTGCCCGGTCTCGATTAGCTGGCATGAGCTAACGCCGATGCGAACCTTTGCGACGTCGGTGCCATCAGCCGGCATGGTGCGTGTCTGTCCGACGGCAGAGATCGCCGTTCCGGTCCGGAATCGATAGTGGAAGGTCGTGGCCGAAGGAAGACCGACGGCCTCAACATGGGCGCTGTGAGCTAGATCGGGCACAACCTCGATCACACCGGTTGCGGCCAGCTCGACGAAGCCGCTGTCGTACGCCAGTTCCCAGACAAGCGGCGCCCGGTCCGGCAGATCATCCCCGATCAGCCGAGTCCACAGCACCACCGATTCATGCGTTGGATCACCGGAAGCAACACCGAGGGCAAATAGGTCGAGCGATACGTCCATGGCCGGGGAGTCAAGAGCGCTCGCACCAACCCGTGCCGTGGTCGATGTCGTTGATGATATGGATGCCGGCTCGGTCGGCGAGGTGGAATCAGCCGCGGCGGTATCGGTCGAAACGCCAGTTGTGCCGCCCGTACAGGAACCGGCAGCTAACGCAGCCAACGATCCGAGGAACCGCCGCCGTTGCATCAGCGACACCGTAGGCCACTTACGCTCAGGGCATGGCCCACGAAACAGCCGGTCCTCAGCCACCCCGTAAGCGCGATGGGTTACACAGCTAAACTTGGCAACCGTTCTCCGAAGGAGAGTCTGTGACCGAGTCCGAGCCCACTCCGAGCCAGCGTCGCCCATTCAATCTGTCGCAGTGGATCGACGATCATCGAGATCAACTTCGGCCGCCGGTTGCCAACAAGCAGATCTGGCGTGAGGCCGACATGATCGTGATGATCGTCGGCGGCGGTAATCAACGGTGCGACTTTCACGATGATCCCCTGGAGGAGTTCTTCTACCAGATCAAGGGCGACATGAACCTGGTGATATGGCCAGGCGCTGGACAACAGCCCTACGACATGCCGATCCGGGAAGGCGAGGTCTACCTCCTTCCCCCCGGCCTCCGTCACTCGCCACAGCGCCCCGACCCAGACTCGATAGGTCTGGTCGTTGAGTACCAGCGCTCCCTCGGCCAGCTAGATGGCTTCGAATGGGCTTGTTTCAACTGCTCCCACTTGGTGCATCGGGTCGATGTGCAGGTCCAAGCGATAGACAAAGACCTCGTACCACTGTTCGATGCGTTCGAGGCCGACGATGCAGCTCGCACCTGCCCGAACTGTGGCACGGTGCATCCAGGCAAGAGCGGCCGTTTGTGACCGACGCTGCACCTCAGACCGCGGTCGAACTCGATGCCGCAGACCCGCTGGCCCACTTTCGTCAAGAGTTCGAGCTTCCCGACGGCATCTATCTGGTTGGCAACTCGCTCGGAGCGCTTCCTAAAGCGGCTCGAAGTTATGTCGCGACCGAGTTCGATCGCTGGAGCAGCCTTGGAGTGGGGGGACACTTCACCGGCGACCTGGCATGGAAGGACTATCACGAGCTGCTGACCGATCAGCTGGCCAGCCTGGTCGGTGCCCGACCGGCCGAGGTGGTGGCCATGAACTCCCTCACCGTCAACCTCCACCTCTTGATGGTCAGCTTCTACCGACCAACACCAGACCGGCACAAGATCCTCATTGAGGGCCACGCGTTCCCATCTGACCATTTCGCCGCCGAATCCCAGATCCGCCAGCGGGGCTTCGACCCGGCTGATTCCCTGGTGCTGGTTAATCCTCGTCCCGGCGAAGAGACCTTACGGTCCGAAGACATTCTGGCCAGCATTGCCGAGCACGGAGCCGAACTGGCCCTCATTCTTCTCCCCGGGGTGCAGTACTACACCGGTCAGGTTCTCCCCATGGCCGACATCACCACCGCTGGCCACGATGTTGGCGCCGCCGTCGGGTTTGACCTAGCCCATGCCACCGGCAACGTTCCGCTTGAACTCCACGATTGGGGTGTCGACTTCGCCGCCTGGTGCACCTATAAGTATCTCAACAGTGGCCCTGGCGGCGTCGGCGCGGCCTACGTGCACGATCGCCACGTCGACGATCAGGACTTGCCGAAGCTCCTGGGCTGGTGGGGTACCAACAAGGCAACTCGTTTCCAGATGACGACCGAGTTCGATGCCATTCCGTCAGCCGAGTCGTGGCAGCTCTCCAATGCGCCCATCTTCTCGATGGCCTCGTTGCGGGCCTCGCTCGACCTCTTCGAGGCGGCCGGGGGTATGGCCCCATTGCGAGCCAAAACCGAACAGCAGATCGAGTTTCTTGACCGTCGACTCGCCGAGACCATCGGAGACCGGGTCGTCAACATCACCCCCTCGGCTCTCAGCGATCGAGGCTGCCAGTTCGCACTTCGTGTCGCTGCCGGTCACGGCAAGCGGGTGTTCGACGAACTGGAGGAAGCCGGGGTCTTCTGCGATTGGCGGGAGCCCGATGCTATTCGGGTTGCAGCTGTTCCTCTCTACAACTCGTTCCAGGACATCGACCGTTTCGTCGACATTCTCGATGGGATCGTCGCATGAAGAGCCCCGTCGTCGTTGCCGGAGCTGGTCCGGCAGGAGCGCTGCTCGCCACCTACCTTGGTCGACAAGGCCACGAGGTCACCGTGTACGAAGGCCGGCCCGACCTACGCAGAACCGAGATCGACGCTGGCCGTTCCATAAACCTGGCGCTGGCTACAAGAGGTATCGTGCCGCTGGTCGACGTGGGGGTCATTGATCGGATCGATGCCATAACCATCCCGATGCGGGGCCGCATGATCCATGTGGCCGGCGATCCGACTCCGACTCTCCAGCCTTACGGGCGCAAGCCCCACGAGGTGATCCATTCCGTCTCTCGTAGCGATCTCAACGCCATTCTGCTTGATGCCGCCGAGGCCACGGGGAAGGTGAAGATCGAGTTCGAGAAGCGCATCGAATCTGTCGATTTCGAGCAGTCACTGCTTCGCTTCGCCGACGATTCGACTGCGCCATTTGGTGTGGTCTTTGGAGCCGATGGTGCTGGGTCACCGGTACGAGAAGCAATTGCCGGCACGGGAGCGTGCGAGTGGCGAACTGACTGGCTCGGTCACAGCTACAAGGAGCTCACCCTTCCCTCCAACCGGGACGGCAGCCATCGGCTCGACGCCAACGCCCTTCACATCTGGCCCCGAGGCGAGCTCATGCTCATCGCACTGGCCAATCCAGCAGGTGACTTCACGGTCACTCTCTTCGCCCCCACCGAAACGTTCGAGTCGCTGAAAGCAGCATCTGACATCGACGCGTTCTTCCTTGATGAGTTTCCCGACTTTGTCTCGCTCGTGCCCGACCTGGCCGAACAGTTTGTATCCAACCCCACCGGGGGCTTAGGCACCCTCCGAGCCACAGGGTGGAGCTTCGAGGACCGGGCCGTTGTGCTGGGCGACGCAGCCCACGCCATCGTGCCGTTCCATGGTCAGGGGATGAACGCTGCTCTCGAGTCGGCCCGGGCCCTCGATCGGCACCTCCGCTCGTCACCCGACGACATCGCTGGTGCATTTCGCCGCTTCGAGGACGAACGACGGCCCAGCACCGATGCCATCGCCGACATGGCCCTCGGCAACTATGTCGAGATGCGATCCGGCGTAGTCGACCCCAACTACCTGGCCAAGCGGGCGTTGGCTCTTGAACTAGAGGAGCGTCACCCCGACTACCTCAGCCCCCGCTACAACATGGTCATGTTCTCGACCATGCCCTACGAGGAGGCGCAGCAACGAGCTGCTGCCCAAGCCGAGATCATGGAGTCGGCCCTGGCCGACCCGTCGATCGATGTCGACGCCCTTGTTTCGGCCCTACCGCCACTTCCCGAACCCGATGCGTTAGCCGACCCCGACGCTCTCTCAATCAACTAACGAGACAGAACGAACACCGAATGCGCCTTCCTTCCGAGAACGATTCCGCCGATGGAACTCCGGCCTTCACCTACAGCAGCTATCTGCAGGTCTCTGAGTTGCTATCGCTGCAGCGATGCGTCTCGGTTGACCCCGAGACCGGCAACCCCGAGCATGATGAAACGCTGTTCATCGTCATCCATCAGGTCTATGAGCTCTGGTTCAAACAGGTGCTCCACGAGATCGACTTCATCATCGAGCAGCTCAACGACGGCAAGATCAACGGCGCTCGGCAGCACCTCAAGCGAGTGCTGAAGATCATGAAGACCTTGGTCGGCCAAATCGACGTGCTCGAGACTATGACTCCGGCCGAGTTCGCCAGCTTTCGTTCGTTCCTGGCCAACGCCAGTGGGTTCCAGTCGGCTCAGTTCCGAGAGCTGGAGTTTGTCCTCGGCGTCAAGGACCGGGTGGACATTGGTTGGTTCGAGGGGGACGAAGGTGCCCGGCTATCGAAACGGCATCAGTCCCCGACCCTGTGGGATGCCTTTCTTCACGCCATCCACCGTGACGGTGTGAAGGTGCCGATCGATGTGCTCGAGCGAGACGTACGTGAACCCATTGTCGAGAACGCCGAACTGCAACAAGCGCTGATCGGGAACTTCAACGATGAGGGTTTCGCCGCGCTTGTCGAGACTCTCACCGATCTCGATGAGGGCCTCCAAGAATGGCGGTACCGGCATGTGATGATGGTTCGCCGCACCATCGGCACCAAGCCAGGAACCGGCGGCTCCGACGGGGCGGCCTATCTGGCCACCACACTGTTCAAACCAGCCTTCCCCGACCTGTGGGCCATACGCACCGCGTTCTAAGTATCCGAACCGAGGACCTTCCCATGAAGTACGCCAGAAGCGAGGCCAAGGACTACGCGAAGACCAACATGACCGGCATCTGGGCTGCCACCCTCACGCCGTTCACCGACGACCTCAGGCTGGACGAAGACGGGTTCCGAGCGAACGTCCGTCACTGGACTGAGGATCTGGGAATCCAAGGTCTGTTCATCTCGGGCAAACAGGGCGAGTTCTACGCCATGAGCATCGAGGAGCGGAAGCGCACCTTGGAGCTGGCGGTGGAGACCACCGGCGATCAGGCGCAAACGATCATGTCTTGCTCCGACCAAAGCCTCGACGTCGTGCTCGACCTGGCCCACCACGCCCAGAAGTCGGGGGCGGACTACATCATCGTTCATGCTCCACTTCTGCATTTCACACAGCGGCAGGACGAGACGCTGCTCGCCTACTACAAGACCATCTCAGAGAGCGTTGATATCGGTATTGCCCTCTGGAGTCACCCCGACAGTGGCTATCTGATGTCACCCCAGCTCTGTAACCGCTTGGCCGACATCGAAAACGTGGTCGCCATCAAGTACAGCGTTCCTCGGGAGATGTACTCCGAACTGTCGACGTTGGCCTCTGATCGAATCCAGGTCAGCACTTCGTCGGAGGACGAATGGCTCGACAACATCATCGAGTTGGACTGGCGTCTCTACCTCTGTTCATCGCCACCGTTCCTGTTGCAATCGAAGGCCGACCGTCGGATGCACGACTACACCCAAGCCGCAATCGCCGGACATCATGACCAGGCCCGGACGATAAGCCGAAGCCTCGACCCGGTGCGCAAGGCGCTCAAAGACACCAGGCCGGCCGAGAAGCCTCACGCCCACCAGAAGTACTGGCAGGAGCTCCTGGGTCAAGTAGGCGGCCGGGTTCGGGCACCAATGCTCGAACTCACCGAGGACGAGAAGGCGGTTACCCGTCGAGCTTTCGAAAAATGCGGACTCGATCTGCGGGAGACCGCAGCCGGTACGCGAGACCGCCGATGATGAGCGCTCCGCCGATCCAGGCCGCGGCGGTCGGTTCTTCTTCGAAGAAGAGCCACGCCATCAACCCGGCCCCGATGGGCTCGGTCAGCAGCGCCAGCGAGACCGTGATCGAACCGAGCCGGGGCAGCAGGGCATTCAGAACGGTGTGGCCGCCCATTTGTGGGCCGATGATCATCAGCACAATGGCCAGCCAGCCACGGCGGTCAAAACCGGTCAAGGGTGTGTCCGACACCAACGCTGCCAGCAGAACGAGGGCGGCGGCGATGCCGTACATCGGAGCGGTGTAGGCCGCGGTTGGCAGGGTCTCTCTGAGTCGTTCGCCGATCAGTAGGTGACACGCGATGAAAACGGCTCCGGCGACGGCGAGAAGGTTGCCGACGAGTTGCCCCGAGCCGAGGGCCAGGTCGCCTCCGGTAATCACGACTGCTCCAACGAATGCCAGCGCGATACCAAGCCAGGTCGCCGAGTCCGGGCGATTGGCGGCGCTTCGGTTGAAGAACCGGGAGGCCCCAAACGATGCCCAGAGGGCGACGAAGATTGGAGCTGTGGCGGCGAGGCTGACCGACGCCGCGATGGTGGTGCGATCGACCGATGCCAGCCAGGTGACGAAGTGCAGGGCCAGGGTGAGCCCGGCCGCGAACAGAAGCCACCACTGACGTGGGGTTGGTTGCAGTGCGGACTGCTTCGCGGCCGGAGCGAGAAGCACAGCGCCACCCAGCGTTCGCCAAAACGTCAGGGCCAAGACAGGGACGTCGACCCACCGTGTGAGAATCGCTGCCGATGCGATCGATAGCACAGCAACGATGAGGAGGCCGAGGTCGCTGGTGGCGGGACGTTCGGTCAAGGCAGCCTGAGTCTGCCACCGGCGGCGGAGCGTCGACTACTACGTTGGGAGAGTGCAATCACCAACTCTTCTGATCATGGCTGCCGGTCTGGGTAGTCGCTTCGGCGGCGTCAAGCAGCTGGCTCGCGTCGGCCCCGGCGGCGAAGCGATCCTCGACTTCAGCATCAACGACGCGATCGCCGCCGGTTTCGGCAACACCGTGCTCATCGTCCGAAGCGACATCGAAACCGACGTGCGGGCCCACTTGGCCGAACTGCATGGCGATGACCTGGCCGGCATCACTTCTGTCCGCCAAGACGATCTTGGGCCGCCCCGTGACAAACCTTGGGGCACACTCCACGCCATTCTCAGCGCGGCCGATGCTCTCGATCGACCGTTCGCCGTGATCAACGCCGACGACTACTACGGCCCGTCGTCGTTTGTGTTGGCGGCCGAACACCTGGCCTCCAGTAGCGAAGGTCGTGGAGCCAATATTGCCTTCCAGCTGGGTAAGACCGTCCCGCCAAGCGGCGCCGTCACCCGAGCGCTGTGCGAGGTGGAGAGTGCCCGACTCACGGCCATCGTCGAGACCGACGGATGTGAGCGACAACCCGACGGCGCCCTCTGGGCCGACGGCCGGGCCGTACCGGAAGACACACCTGCCTCAATGAACCTGTGGTGCTTCCATCAGTCGGTCATCGCCGATTTCCAGGAGCGATGGGAGGACTTTTTCGCCAAGAACTCCGGCGAGGCAACGTCTGAGTGTCAGTTGCCTACGGTAGTCGGCGAGCTGATGGCCGATGGTCGAATGGTGGTCGATGTCGCCTCATCGTCCGAGCAGTGGATTGGCATCACCAATCCCGACGATCTGTCGATGGCGCAAGCCGCCCTCGCCGACCGCTAGTCGATAGCGCCCCCAGCATCATGTCCTCCAACCAAGCAGCAAATCAATCCGATCGAACGACGGCGAGGGGCCTGGCTCGGGTCCTCGGTGTCTTCCACAACATCAGTTACTACGCGCCGGAGATGAAGGCCTTCGCCGACGTCGGCCTGCCCGAATACTGGCGGGCCTATATCGCCTACCGGTCGGCCCCAATGGGGCCGGTTGCACCTTCGGTCGTTACCGCCACCTTCTATAATTTCGCGCCGCGGGTTGTAGCGGCCGCCGTTCCTTCAGCCTGGGACGGCATCACGCCTCAGGGTGCCATCGACCTGCGCGATGACTGCATCGACCAAGCCCTGCGCCGAGCGCTCGGCGATCTGCTCGACTCGGCCGACCTACGAGAAGCCGCCGGGTTGGCTATGAAGGGCATCGATGCTGCCGAGGTCGGTGCTCGGCCTCTCTTCGCAGCTCACACCGAGTTGCCCTCGCCGAACGAACCGCACCGCTTGTTGTGGCACGCATGCACCCTCTGGCGCGAGCACCGAGGCGACTCACACAATCTGGCTTTGGCCGCAGCTGACATCGACGGCATTGAATGCCACGTGCTGTTGGCGGCCAAGGGGGTAGGCGCGTTCGCCGTGATTGAGAAGATCAGGGGCTGGACGTCGGCGGAATGGTCAGACGCGGTCGACCGCTTGGTCAGCCGAGGCTTCCTGGCCGAAGAGTCCACGGCAGATACTCCTGTCTTCACCCCCCAGGGCGAAACTCTTCGTCAGTCGATCGAGACCGAGACCGACCGACTAGCAAGCGGGCCCCGACGGTCACTTGGGCCGGACGATTCAAGCCGACTGGTTGCTCTGATGGAACCCGTGGTTGGGCAGTTGATAACGAGCGGCGCGGTGCCCGGTCGTTGGCCACCGCCGACCGAACGAGCACCTGGGTAGCGCCTCCCCGCGCTTTCAGACCAGGGCGATCCGAGGGCGCGGGCGGTCGTACGAGCGAAGATCGAATGTGTCCCACGCCGTGGCCAATCGCTCGATGGCGGCAACGAAGTCAGCCACGGGGGCGGTGAACGGAAGTCGGATATGGCGCCCAGTCGGCTCGGCGACGGCAAAGGCATCGTCGCCGATCAAGAGCACGCCACAACGTGCCGCGTGGCGTACGAACGCCGGGGCCACTTGGCCTGGTAACTCGGCCCACAACGATGCCCCGCCCATCGGCCGAGGCACCGACCACTCGGGAAGCACCGTCGTCACCAATTGGTGGGCATGGGCTGCCCGGTCGGCCAGATGCTCGCACCGTTGTGCGATCAGCGTGTCGAGTCGGTCCATGATCTGAAGAGTCAACCATTGCGAGATGGTGGCGGTGCCGAGATCATCGAGTGCTTTCACGAAACGAACTCGGCCGATCACATCGGCCGACGCTCGAATCCACCCGACACGGAAACCCGACCACACGATCTTTGACACGGAGTCGATGGTGATGATCGGAGCATCCGGTCGGTGTGTCGCCAGCGGCACGGGTACGTCGTTGTCGTAGGCCAGGGCTCGCGCTGATGGCCACCAACGTGGGCTGCTGTCACAATCGTGCCGCTTCCTTGTTTGCGAGCCACGAGGCCTTGGGCCTTCAGTTCGGTGTACGCCGAAACGACGGTGCTCCGAGAAACCGGTAGGGCATCGGCTGCTGTTCGCTCGGCCGGAAGAACTTCCCCGTCGCGCAATGCGCCTTCCGCTATGAGTTGGCCTAAGGCGGCCGAGAGCTGCTTCTAGAGGGGGCCTGTGCCCGATGACCATGATCCAAGAAGAACGGCGAGCCGGGCCGGAGACCCCGACGGTGGTTCTTCTTCGCGCCCTCGCACTCGCTCAGCGTCGAGCTGGTACCGGCACTCGATCGAAGTCGGCGACAGCCACGACGGACGGAAAGGTGCGTTCGGCCTCGACCACAAATGCGGTGGTGTCGCTATACCGAGCCGAGAAGTGAGTAAGCACCAACGAGCGAGCGCCTGCCTCTTTGGCTATTCGTGCCGCTTCGGCCGCCGTGAGGTGACCGTAGTCGTGAGCCAGATGAGCTTCGGATTCGAGGAACGTCGACTCGCACACCACCAGATCGGCGCCGTCAGCCAGCTCGATCGCGGCCTCACAAATACGAGTGTCCATGATGAATGCCAGTGACTGGCCGGGGGAGATGTCGCTGACCTGATCGATTTCGATGAATCGACCATCGATCTCGATATGTCCCTGCTGGGCCAACTCGCCGACAAGTGGCCCAGCAATGCCTGCCTCGGCCAGCGCATCAGGCCGGAACTTCCTGCGAGGGGGTTCCTGAATTCGATAGCCATACGTTGGCACCCGGTGGTCGAGGGCTCGGGCTACCAACTGGCTCTCTCCGAGATCACCGACGACGCCGTCACTCGCTATCGGAACGGGTCGGAACGGCGTGACCGGCAGGAATTCGCTGGCCCGCGAGAGACGGTCGAGAAACTCGGCCCCCGCTGCCGGGTGATAGATCGGTACCTCGCGGGTGACCTTGTCGCCAGACAACCGTTGGATCATGCCGGGCAGCCCCAGGCAATGGTCGCCGTGGAAATGAGTGATGCAGATGTCGGTTGTACGAGCAGCAGCTACTCCGGCGAACGTGAACTGGCGCTGTGTCCCTTCGCCAGGATCGAACAGGATCGAACGATCGTCCCATCGGACCAAATAGCCGTTGTGGTTGCGGTGCCGGGTCGGCGCTTGCGACGCCGTTCCCAAAACCACGAGCTCACGATGTGACACTGTCGATTCTCGATCCGTCAGCCGTCTTCGTTGATGATTTCGACGGTCCCGTCAATTGTCTCGACTGTCCCGTCAATTGTCTCGACTGTCCCGTCAATTGTCTCGACTGTCCCGTCAATTGTCTCGACTGTCCCGTCGGTGTGTCGTGCGAACCGTCCGGTCGCATGAGCATGGTGCGGTGCCGGGCCATCCCACGGCCAGTCACCGAACTGGGTTTGTTGATAGTCCTGGAACGCCTGCTGAATCTCTTCCGAGGTGTTCATCACGAACGGGCCGTGTTGCACAACCGGCTCACCGATGGGGCGGCCCTGCAACAGCATGGCTGCGACCGGGCCATTGCCGCCGCGAAGAACGATGTCGACATTGGGTTCGATCAGGGCTCCGGTTCCCGCTGGCACGTCGCTTCCGCTGATGGTGAGCATCGAGCCCTCGAACACGTACAACACCCGCTCGGTCGACGGGCCGACCGTCGCCGGCAACGTCCACTCAGCATCGCTTTCGAAAGCAAGGTGCCAGATGGCAACATCGGCCTCGGCCTTGGCCGCCCATGAGTCGGGGGGAGGTGGCGCAGCGGGCTGATCGCCGAGTTGCCCCGCTACCACAGTTACTTCAACCCGGCGGCCCTCGGCGTCCTTCTCAATGACGGTAGGTGTGCGATGGCTCCACAGCATGGTGAAGTACGGACTGACCATCTTGTCGGCAGCCGGCAGGTTCAACCAGATCTGAAAGAGCTCGAGGGGATTCGGCCCGTTGCGATCGAGCAAAGGGAACATCTCGCAGTGCTGGATGCCAGCGCCTGCTGTCATCCACTGGGTGTCACCCTGACCGAATCGGGCGGTGGCCCCAAGCGAGTCGCTGTGGTCGATGAACCCCTGCCGGACGTACGTAACCGTTTCGAAGCCGCGGTGGGGATGTTGGGGGAAGCCGGGAACGACGTCGCCGTGGTACATGCTCCAACCATCGGTGCCGGAAAAGTCTTGGCCGATCGATCGCCCTGTCAGGGGAGCATCAGGCCCGAACGACTCGTTGCCGGCCGGATAGCTGTCGTGATGGTGGGCGACAAACAGGAAAGGATCGATGGTCGGCCATTGCGGGCCCAGCGGAAAGGTCTGACGAACCACGTCGGTCATGCCACAAGGGTAGAGGGCAGGTTCGGCATCGTCGGGTCGGTCGGGCGCAACGACGCATATGCTCGCCCGATGTCCACGCTGGTCGTCATTACTGGAGCATCTCGAGGGATTGGAGCCGGCATCGCGGCCGCTGCCGCCGAGGCTGGCGCCGTGGTTGCCGCATGTAATCGCTCGGCATCCGACGCCGAGCACCAGCTCACCGCCGACCTCGGTGATCCGGCCAGCTGGCCGGTGTTCGCTGAATGGCTCGATGGCGTTGTCGACGCTGTGGCGCCCGAGCAACTTGTGGCTGTGCACAACGCTGCCACCCTCACGCCCATTGGTTTCGCCGGCGAAGTCGATGCTGCCGGTTACGTCAGCAACGTGTTGCTCAACAGCGCCGCTCCCCAGGTGATCGGTGACGCAGTCATCCGGACCGCCCACCGGGCGAACGTTGCCACCACGCTGGTGCAGTTGTCGTCTGGGGCAGGCAAGCACCCGTATCCCGGCTGGACCAGCTACTGCGCATCGAAGGCTGCGGTCGACATGTGGGTTCAGGCCGCCGGCCTCGAGCAGAGTGAACGAGGTGACCTGGTTCGGGTCGTCTCGGTAAGTCCCGGCGTCGTCGCCACCGACATGCAGGCTGAGATTCGTTCGAGCGAGACCGAGGCCTTTCCCAACGTCGAGCGGTTCCGGGGCATGCATGCCGACGGACAGCTGGCCGACCCCGCCACCGTCGGCGCGTCGATCTGGTCGATCGCCCGCTCGGGCACCTGGTCGAACGGTGAAGTTGGTGACCTCAGCTCACTGGGCTCACTGGGCTGATAGGGCTGATAGGGCTGATAGGGCTGACTGGGCTGACGGGTCGCCCGATTTAGCCGGCCAGTTCTTCGAGCAGCTGCCAGTCGGGCTTGCCGCCACCGGCAGCGTTGAGCGGCACCACGACCACTCGAGTCGCACCGGACTCTTTCTGTTCGGCGATCCGGGCTTGGATGTCTTCGATCGATCCCCAGGCCACGATGGAATCGACCAATCGGTCGCTTCCACCGTTGGCAAAATCTGTGTCATCGAAGCCCAGGGTTTTCCAAGCTCGGTGATAGTAGTCGAGCCCGGTGTAGAACGCTATGGCCTTCCTAGCGAGGCGACGAGCCTCATCAGGGTCCTCGCAGAGCAGGCACATCATCATGGGGGTCAGCTTTGTAGCCGCGCCGAGTCCGGCGTGGGTGCGGGCGGTGTGCTCGGGGTTCATGACGTAGGTGAACACGCCGTCGGCATGCTCGGCTGCTGCTGCCAGCATCTTCGGACCGTGGGCTGCGACGTGGATGGGATAGCTGTTCTCCGGGAGCGTCAGCTTGGATGAAGCGATTGCCTGCAAATAGCTCTCGAGTCGTGGCACGGGCTCGGTCCACTGGTGGCCCCGCGACTCGTTGAGACCACGATTAGAAACACCGAGCCCCAGCTCGAATCGATTGCCGGACATCTCGGCCAATGTGGCCGACGCGGCGGCAGCGGCTATGGCGTCGCGGGCGTAGATATTGGCGATCGCCGTTCCGACTCGGAGGGTTGAAGTGCGGGCCAGAAGGTGACCGGCGGCAGCAAATGGCTCGCGGCCGAACAATTCGGCCAGCCATACCGACTCGATGCCGGCTTGCTCGAGCCGTTGTGCGTATTCGCCGAACTCGGTCCCGGTCATTCGGTCGGTATTGAAGAGCACACCGATGTCGACAGCAGCATCGTTCGAAGTCACGTTCGTGATTGTTATCGCTAGGCCGAGAACTCTCGAATCGGAGCTATCAGTGGGTGACAACGCCGTCGTCGGCGAGCGATTCGATCTGCGCAGCCGTGTAGCCGAGCGAGCCGAGAATCTCGTCGGTGTGCTGCCCGAGCAGCGGTGCCTCTGGATGGATGACCTCGGGCGTTCGACCGAAGCGCCAGGGGGGCCGGGCGCTTCGCACCGGACCGATGACGGCAGCGTCGTGTTCGAGCACCGACGATCGGGCGACAGCTTGCGGGTGCTCGTGTACCTCGGCGAGCGGCACGACGGCCCCGGCCGGCACGTCGCGCTCGTTGAATGCATCGAGCGCATCAGCGGTCGTCATCTGGGCAACCGCTTCCGCTAGCAGATCTTGGAGCTGATGCATATTGCCCCCCTTGCCTTCGGGCCACCGAGGATCATCGACCCACTCCGGATGACCAACCGCCTCACAGATGCCGTCGAAGGGGCCCATCAGAGGCATCAAGACGATGTCGCCGTCGGTTGTCGGGTAGACCCGGTAGTAGTCGCCGGGGTAGATCTCGTCGCCATCGGGCTCGCCGACGATGGCGTGCTGCATCATTCCATCGGGCCAGAAGAAGGCCAGGTTGGCCTCGTGCATGCTGATCTCGACATGCTGACCGAGTCGCTCTGGGTGGCGTTCGCGAGCCAGCAGGGCGGCCAGGATCGCTTCGACCGCCGCGTGCGACGTCACCTTGTCGGCGGGGAAATGTCGGGCTAGGTCTGCTCGGCCACTCGAGGGATCGCGCTGCAAGTCGACGTAGCCGCTCACCGCCTGGATTACGTAGTCGTAGACCGGTTCGCCGGAGGCCGGCCCGGTTGAGCCATACCCGCTGATGCTGGCATAGACGAGTGACGGGTTCCGACGCATGCACTCGTCGGGGTCGAGCCCGATCTTGGCCGCCTTTCCTGGTCGCATGTTCTGGATGAGTACGTCGGAGGTGTCGGCCAGCTGTTGCAGGATGCGTTGACCATCGGGACGTCGTCCATCGATCGCAAGCGAGCGCTTTCCTCGGTTGACGCCGTAGAAGTAGCCCGTCATGCCGTTGCGTCGGTTGCCTGTTCCCCGAGTGAAGTCCGGCATGGCCGGGTTCTCGACCTTGACGACGTCGGCCCCGAGGTCGGCGAGCAACATGGCCGTCATCGGGCCCGACAAAACGGATGAAACATCGAGGACGCGCATGCCGTCGAGCGGGGCTGCGGATGCTGTCACGAGCGGTCTCCGGTCATGAGAGCTGCTTCGGCCCATCGGGTGGTTTCGAGCAGGTGAAGGTCGTTCCAACGAGATCCAGTGAACTGAATCCCGACCGGCAGACCCATGGGGCCGCTGAAGCAGGGGAGGGTTGCGGCCGGGACGCCGAGCGTCGTCCATTCGCGGTTGAATACCGAGTCGCCCGTCGTCTTGAGCGGTGGTGCCTCGCCCGGTGATGCTGGCGTAAGGAGGGCATCGAATCTCCCGTCGGCCATGAACTGATCGTGTTGTTGTTTGGCCGCATGCACGAGCTGCTGTGCCTCGCCGTAGTCAGCGACCGAAACGTTGTCACTCCGGGTCAGCATCCTCTGGAGCAGTGGCGAGATCAGCTCCCAATGGGAGCGCCGTTCCCATTCGAACACGCGCGCCGCCTCGTACAACAGGATGGTATTCGCTGCCTCGAACAGGTGCTCGAGATGGGGGAGCGGATCGACTTCGACGACCTCGGCACCGCTCTGCGCCAGTTGTTCAGCGGCTGCCTCCAGAATTGCTCCCATCTCGGGTTGGGCCGAGTCCCACTGATGCGATCGATACACACCGAGCCGCGGGGGTTCTGCGGGTGGTGATGTAGACAAGACCGACTGTCCAGTGAGGGCGCCGAACATGGTCGCTGCGTCGGCAACCGATCGGGTGAACCAGCCGAGCGTGTCGAGTGACTGGGCCAGTGTGCCGACGCCGCTCATCGGGACGAGCTGGTGGGTTCCCTTGAAACCAACGACCCCGCAGTACGAGGCAGGACGTATGACCGAGCCGACCGTTTGGGTGCCGAACGCGGCCCGAACCATGCCGGCCGCGACGGCCGCCGCCGACCCGCTGCTCGAACCGCCCGGGGTACGGCTGCTGTCATGGGGGTTCGTAGTGACGGTCGGAGTGAACAGAGCGAACTCGGTTGTTGCCGTCTTACCGACTACCAAGGCACCGGCGCGGCGGGCCAGCGCCACGCAGGATGCGTCGTTCATTGTGGTGCGGCCTTTGTAGATGGGTGAGCCTCGTTCAGTTGGCAGTTCGGCGGTGTCGATCACGTCCTTCACCCCCAGGGTCCATCCGGCAAGAGGCCCGGGTGGCAGCTGCTCGAGGGCCGCCAGCAGCTGGTCGTCGTCGTGTCGGGCCACCCAAGCCTGCACGACACTTTCTCTGTCCGCGGTGGTCGCGAGCTCATCGCGAAGTGTCTGCACCGGGCCATCATGATTGGGTCTGATAGCGGTGGCCCAATCGGGCTGGATGCCGAGGCGTAGGCTGCACTATGTGACCATTATCCACACCAGCCCGCTTCCGGACGTCGACATCCCGGACGTGTCGATCACAATGCACGTGTTGCGAAGAGCGGGCGAGCTGTCGGACAGGGTTGCAATCCAAGATTCCGCCGGCAATAGCTCATACACGTTCGCCGAACTGAGCAATGCAATTCACTCGTTCGCTGGCGGTCTGGCCGGTCGAGGCTTCGGACCCGGCTCAGTGCTTGGCCTCATGGCCCCAAATGTTCCCGAATACGCCATTGTGTTCCACGGCGCCGCAGTTGCCGGCGGCGCGGTCACCACCATCAACCCAACGTATGGAGCATCCGAGGTTCGTTTTCAGCTGCTCGACGCGGCGGCATCGATCCTTGTCACCGTACCGATGTTTCTCGAAACGGCGCTCGAGGCCATCGAGGGAACGTCGGTCACCGAGGTTGTGGTACTGGGTCCAAAGTCGGACGGGGCTACGCCGTTGGGTGAACTCATGGACGACCCGATCCAACAGGTCGAGGCCGACTGGGCCAGCCACACCGTTGTGCTGCCCTATTCATCGGGCACAACGGGGCTGCCGAAAGGTGTCATGCTCACCCACCGGAACTTGGTGGCCAATATCGAGCAATGCAAACACGCCATCTTTTATGGCGACGATGAAGTTGCGTTGGCAGCCCTGCCCTTCTTTCACATCTATGGCATGCAGGTCCTGATGAACGGACTGTTGGCCAACGGTGTCACCGTGGTGACCATGCCCCGGTTCGACATGGTCGAAGCGCTCGAGGCAGTTCAAGCCCACAAGATCACACGGTTCTTTGCCGTGCCACCCATCATCTTGGGCTTGGCCAAAGCCCCGATCGTCGACAGCTACGACCTTTCAACGGTTCGGCAGGTCTTCTCCGGCGCCGCCCCGCTTGGTGCCGAGATAGCGGCCGAAGCCGGTACCCGAATGGGTTGCGAAGTAGTGCAGGGCTTTGGAATGACCGAGCTCTCGCCGGTCAGCCATTGCACGGTCGAAGGCGATTTTCGGCCAGGTACCTGTGGTGTGACGGTGTCGAACACAGAGACTCGAATCGTCGATCCTGACACGGGTCTCGACCAGGGCGTTGGCGACCGCGGCGAACTCTGGGTCCGCGGTCCGCAGGTAATGGCCGGCTATCTCAACAACCCTGAGGCAACCGCGGAGACGGTCGATGCTGACGGCTGGTTACATACCGGTGACGTTGGGATCGTCGACGAGAATCACCACGTGTCGATCGTTGATCGCTTGAAGGAATTGATCAAGTTCAAGGGCTTCCAGGTTGCGCCGGCCGAGCTCGAGGCCCTCATCGCCACCCATCCGAAAGTGGCCGACGTCGCCGTCATTGGTGTGCCCGACGAAGAGGCCGGCGAGCTTCCAAAGGCATTCGTTGTTCCAATGCCGGGCGAAGAGGTGACACTGGCCGAGATTCAAGAACTCGTTGGCGAACACCTTGTCAGCTACAAGCAGATCCGGATCATGGAGATCATCGAGGTCATCCCGAAGAGTGCCGCTGGCAAGATCCTGCGCCGCCAACTCCGCACTGCTTCCTAAACGCTTCGTTGGCTCCTAGACGCTTGGTCGGTTCCTGAACGTTCGGCGGGTGTGGCCCCTTTCTCAGCTTGAGATGAGGATGCCGTTGGTGACGAGGGCATCGATAGCTGCGTCGTCGAGGCCGAGGATGTCACGCATCACTTCACGATTGTCGGCGCCGCGGGCGGCCACATGACCGGTTGTGCCAATGCCCGCGCCGGCTGCAGGCCTGCTGGGGACGACGATGCCGACGTCGGTCGTGGTGACAAGCCCGCGATGTGCGGCCCAATCGGTGGCAGCTAGCTCGGTTATCGATCGGAGTTCGGCAACGGTGAATGGGGATCCGGCCTCGAGCACCATGCGGAACTCGTCGAAGGTGGTGAAGGTACCGGCCCATTCCGCCACGATGGCTACCAGCTCCTCCCGGTGCTCCTCGCGGGTGATGATGTCGGCAAAGCGGGGATCGTCAGTCAGGTCGGGGCGTTCCATTACCGAAACAAGGTGATCGAACCAGCTGACCGGGTTACCAGCGAGGCCCCACACTCGGCCGTCGGGCAGCGTCATCACGGGTGTCTGGTCGCAGTGTCCGTTGTTGGTGCCAACCCAGCCACCGTTGAGTTCGGTGGCCACCCACTCCTGCATGAACACGAGCGATTCGACCATGCACACGTCAAGGTGGCCGCCCACTCCACGGCGGGCCGCCTGCACCAAGAGCGCATTGATTGAGCTAGCTGCCATCATGGCGGTGACCGCGTCGCCAAGTACCAACGCTGGTTGCCGAGCCGGTCGGTTGGTTTGCCTGGCGTCGTACTCGAGCAGTCCTGATTCGAGGTGCCCAATCGGAGCGTAGGCCCGCCGATCGGCCCACGGTCCGGTCTGGCCGAACCCGGTGATCGAACAGTAAACGAGAGCTGGGAATCGATCGCACATCTCATCGGGACCCAGCCCATACTTCGCCATCACCCCAGGCCTGAAGTTCTCGACGACCACATCACAGGTAGCGATCAGATCGAGCAAGAGGTCGGTCGCCCCAGCTGCTCGCATGTCAACAGAACAGAAGCGTTTGCCAGCGTTCTGTTGAGCAAAGTAGGGCGTAATTACGCTGTCGTCGATGGGGGGAAAAGTTCGGCTCAGGTCACCTTCGGGTGGTTCGATCTTGATGACCTCGGCGCCCTGATCGGCGAGAATCCGGGTGGACATCGGACCGGCTACAACCCGGGTGAGATCGAGCACACGGAGGCCATCAAGAGGACGCATGTCGCGACCGTAGTCAGGCCCTCCACCATGGGGCGAAGGCTGTCGGAGACTTGGTTGCTCAGCGCCCGGTGAATCAGGCGTCGGTGATGGTCACGCCAGGACGGCGCTACCCCCGGTGATGAGTGGGTACAGGTTGCCCGCACCGGCCTGCTCGGCGTAGCGCCCGACCCTTTGGCTCCATTCGCCGGAGTGAGCCCACTCCGAGCGCCAAGACCAGAGCCGCCGTGACAAGTGGTGCAGCGCGTACTCCTGGGTCATGCCCATCGCGCCGTGCGCCTGATGACACTGGCGGGTTGCCGTGCTGGCGCACTCGTTGGCCAACGAGCGAGCAGCCGCAATCTCGAAACTGCCGGCCCCACGCGCCGCCTGCCGGGCAGCCATTTGGGCTGACATCTTGGCGACCGCGGCGTCTTGGGCACTCCACACGAGATGTTGCTGGACAGCTTGGAAGCGACCTACGGGCTTGCCGAACTGGAACCGACTCTCGGTGTACTCGATCGTGAGCTTGAGCATGGCTTCGAGGGCGCCAGCCATGAGCATCACACGGCTGAGGGCGCCTCGCTCGCGCAGCACCTCTGTTGTGACCCCGGTGCCGGCCGGTGCCACGTTGGATGCGTCGATAGTTGCGGCCGAGAACGTGACCGTTTCGCGGGGTTCGCCCGCCATGTTGGTGAAGAGTTCCGTGGTGTAGGAACCATTCGGAGCGGCGATCACGGTGTTGGTGGCGGGATCGAGGATGGCCAACACATCGGCCTTCTCGGCCCAGGGCACGCGGTGCAGCGACCCGTCGAGCGCGGCCGTTCCGTCGCCGTTTACCGCTATGGCCAATGAGTCTTCGGATCGACCGGGTGCCACCGTGACCGGGCCATCGGGGAGGGCGATGCCGGCCGAGGCCAAAAGCCATCCGCCGAGGATTCCCGTTTCCGCCAGGGGGATTGGGGCGGCGTTGGCACCGGCGATGCGGAGCACCTCGCAGGCGTCGGCCAGCGTGCCTCCCGAGCCGCCCGCTTCTTCGGGCACGCCGATCCAGGCGAAGCCGCCCTCGGCTACCGCACTCCAGACGGTCGGTGCCCAGCCCGCGTCTTCGGCCGCTTGCACGGTGTCGAAGTCGGAGATGTCAGAGAACAGCTTGGACGCCGCGTCAGAAAGAAGTTCATCGACGGATACGTCGGGGGCACTAAGGGGAGGAATATGGGTGCTCATGCTCGTAGCCCTTTCGCCGCGACCGAACGGAGTATTTCAATAGTGCCTCCACGAATGGTGAAGGAGGGGCCGGTGAGTGTCGCCGCAGTGAACATTCGCTCGAAGAGTGCAGCCGACTCAGGAGACGGTTCGAGGTCGACCAATTGGGTCAGCTTCAGCAAGGTGTCCTGCTCGAATCGGGTCCCCATCTCTTTCACTAGCGCCGACTCGACCGACGGGGCTTCGCCGTTGTCGATCATGCGAGCAACGGTGAGCGACATGTTCCGCAATGCCCAGTAGCGAGCGATGGTGCCACCGAGCACCTCGGCCACATGGTCACTGATGGGTGATCCCTCGTGCATGGCGATGAATTGCTCGACCACACCAAAGGTGCTGAGCCAGCGATCGGGGCCGCCCCGCTCGTAGGCCAGCTCGCTTGTGTTCTGAGCCCAGCCCATGCCGACCTCACCCAGCACGAGCTCGTCAGGCACAAAGACATCGGTCATAACGACTTCGTTGAACCCGGGGCTTCCGTCGAGGAACGGGATGCCGTTGATCTCGAGCCCTGGCGCCTTGAGATCGACGAGCATCTGGCTGAGACCCTGGTGCTTGTTGCCGTCCTCGATCGGTGCGGTGCGGCACAGACAGACGAACCAGTCGTTTTCGTGGGCACTAGACGTCCAAATCTTGGACCCGTTCATGATCCAACCGCCATCGCCGCGCTCGGCTCGCATGGAGACCGAAGCCAAGTCGGAACCCGAGTCGGGCTCGCTCATGCCGATAGAGAAGCCCATCTCGCCGCGACAGATGGCAGGCAAGAAGCGCTCGCGCTGTTCTTCGGTGCCGAAGCGGTTGATGACCGACCCGGTTTGGCGGTCGCCGACCCAGTGATAGCCGATGGGGGCTCCCGAGCGGAGCAGCTCCTCAACGACAACGAAGCGGTCGACGGCCGAACGATCGTGACCGCCGTAGCGCTTGGGCAGGGCCATGCCGACGTAGCCCTTCTGGGCCAATTTCTTCGAGAACGTCTTGTCGTGAGGCGCGCTCATGCCGAGAGCGGGGTCGTACGAACCTCGCGGCAGTTCGGTGGCCAGAAAATCTCTTACCTCGGCCTGGAGTTCGAGCTCGGCCGGCGTCAACTCTGTCGGATTGAATTCCACGAGGGAAGTGTCGCGGGCCGCGACCAATCAGGTCCACTCGTAGCGACTCCGGTTGTCGGAGTACGTTCATGTGATGTCTGATATTCAGCCTTGGGCTCAGGTGTTCATCGAAGACAATCGAGCGGGAAACGGCTACGCCGTTCCATGGGATGCCATTCCCACGATCGAAGAGGCCTACGCCGTGCAAGACGCAGTTCTCGACGGGTTAGCTGGCGACCGCGGCGAACTGGCTGGCTACAAGGTGGCAGTGACGGCTCAACCGATGCAGGAAGCGTTGGGGCTAACCGAGCCGCTGGGAGGCCTGATCCACGGCGGTCAGTTGCGCTCGTCCGGGTGCTCGCTGTCGATGGCCGACTTCGTTGCGCCGGCATTGGAGTTCGAGGTCACCGTGCGGCTGGCCAGTGATGTGCCAACCGACAAGGGTCTGTTCGACCGCTCGTCGATTGCGCCCTATGTCGGAGAGGTAATGAGTTCGTTCGAACTGGTAGATCCCCGCGGCGCCGATGTCGCGACCGTCGGCGCAGCAGGTCTGGTAGCCGACCGGTGCCTAAGCGAGGGAGCGATATTGGGCGCCCCGGTTACAGACTGGTCGTCGCTCGACCTAGCGAATTGTGCAGTCGAGCTCGATTGGAACGGAGCAACCATCGAGACCGGCGTTACTGGCGCCGCGATGGGCCATCCATTCGAAGGCTTGGCGTGGGTGGCCAACCACATGGCCTCACGGGGCCGTTTCCTGCGTGCCGGTGATGTCGTACTCACGGGCAGCGTGTTCGGACCGAAGCCAGTGGCCGCTGGTGATCAGGTCACCTACCGAATCTCCGGTCTGGGTGAGGTGTCGGTGTCGGTGTCGGCCTAGTAGGCGTGCCCCGACACGGCGCCTTCTGAGGACGATTTACACCATGTGATAGGTGTATTCACCCCCCGTTCTGGGTATTAAGGAAACGGCGAATCGGTGCTGATACATGCATCGTGAAACGCCTTACTGCTGCCATTGCGGCCCTAACTGTTCCCGTCCTCTTCGTGGCCACGCCAACCTCTGCCCAGACGCCGGAGACCACCGTCCAGAGCAGCGGAACCGGCGACGCCGTTGTCGTTCCTCTTGCGCAAACCATTGCTGGCGCCGAGATGGACGCCAGCAAGTGGGTTGCCATCAACTGGACCTCGCTTGGTGGCGAGTCGCGACTTGTGAAGGTCACGGCACAGGGAAGTGACGACGGGATCCTCGCGACCTATCCCGCCTATCCCGTCGATGGCTACTCGAGTGGCTACTACGACGACACGCTGTCGGAGAACGAGATCGACTACACGGCGTTGAAGCTCACGATCCAGACCGCCGACGAAAACGGTGCGCCCTATCCCGGCCCTCGTTTCATCCGGGTCTCGGTCTCGTGGGAGTCCGACACCGGTTTCCATGAAGACGTCTACGACATGCTGATCGGCGACGACGACGCAACCGGCGGCACAACCTCGACAACGGTTGGTTCTACCGGTCCGGAAGCTCCTGCCATCGCAGGCTTCGTATTGGTCGATCCCGCGGAAAATAGCGACATCGGTGCCTTGATCGACGGTTCGGTCGTTGATCGTGACGACGTCGGTCGCAGCATCGCCATTCGGGCCGATGTTGGCGGTGCTCATGAGAGTGTCAAGTTCTATCTCAACGGAGAACCTGTTCGGACTGGGAACACCGAGCCCTACTCGTTGTACAGCGAGAATGATTCGAACCAGAACCTTTACACCCCGTGGTCACCGAAATTCGGCACTACGTACACACTCACCGCGGTGCCCTACAGCGAAGACGATGGTGCGGGCATCGAGGGTGAGCCGATGACGATCACCTTCACCTATCAGAAGTAGCCGAAGCAGGGTGTCACGGTCGCTCGAAGGGGCGGCGGGGCACCATCTGTCCTCGCCCTCGAGCGCCGATGATCTTCGAACCTTCGGCCACGACCTCACCTCGACTGAGTGTGAGCGCTGGCCAACCGGTTACCTCCCAGCCGTCGTACGGCGAGTAACCGGCAGCCGAATGCATCGACGCACCGTCGATGGTTCGGGTCTCGTTTGGATCCCATACAAGTAGGTCTGCATCGCTCCCCGGGGCGATGCAGCCCTTTTGTGGGTACATGCCGAAGAGTTTGGCCGGGTTGGCGCTGGTCATCTCGACGAAGCGATGGAGCGACATGCGTCCGGTGGTAACACCAAGCGACCACAACATCGGCATGATCGTCTCGAGTTCGGCCATGCCCTGGCGAAGATTGGCGGCTGTCAACACCGGATCGGTCTTCTGGGCCAGCGTCCACGGTGCATGATCGGTGGCGACCGTGCTGACGCTGCCGTCAGCGATTCCCGCCCACAGCGCGTCGCGGTCGGCATCCTCCCGAAGAGGAGGAGCGCCGGCGTACTTCGCACCATCTGGCTCGTCGAACCTCGACCGTTCGAGGTGCAGGTAGATAGGCCGTGTCTCGACATACAACGGAAGGTCTCGGGCCCGGCCGTTGCGGCACGCGTCCAGCGCTGCCTTGCTCGATAGGTGAACGATGTACGTGGCTGCGCCAGTGGTCTCGCAGTAACCAACGGCGCGTTCGGTGGCGATGCGTTCGGCCTCCACGGGACGGCTCTCGGGATAATGACGGTGGGCAGTCAGCCCCTGTTCGTCCAAGATCTGGCCGCAACAGCCCATGATGGCGGCGTCCTCGCAGTGCAACAGCACGACCGAGCCGACCTCGGCTGCCTTGCGCATGGCGACCAGGAAGCGGTCGACGTTGCGGTCGAATCGCTTGAAAGACAGGAATATCTTGACACTTGGATGGCCCATGGCCGTGAGCTGAGCGATCTGCTCGACACCTGTCTCGTCGGGATCAAGCAGCACCGGATGCTGGAAGTAGTCCGCCAGGCTGTTGGCGTCGGCATCGGCCAGATCGCGTTCCATGCCCTCGATCATCTGCTCCCCCTTGCGGGGGAACGACATGTTGCCGATCGTTGTCACACCGCCGGCGAGGGCGGCCTTCGATCCAATTTCGAAGTCGTCGGTCCAGCTATGTTCGCCGGGCCCGGTGTGCGGCGGTGAGAGATGCACATGGGGGTCGACACCGCCCGGCAGTACGTAGCGGCCGGTTGCGTCGATCATCGTGGCCGCCGACATGGTGCCGCCCAACTGCACGATGAGTCCGTCGCTGACGCCGACGTCAGTGATGACGGCTCCGCTACCCGTTGCCACTGTTCCGCCCTTGATGACCAAGTCCATGGCCGAACGCTAGTCGTGTGGCCGGGGGTGGGGTAAGGCTCAGGCGAGTTGGGTGGGTAAGGCTCGGATGAGTAGGGCCTCCAGGTGGCGAGCGGCAGAGCGCAGAAACTACCTTCCGGACTCTATGAATCCTGAGTCAACAACCATCCCGGAGCTCATTGGCTGGTCGGTCGAGCACTACTCCGACACCCTCGCGGTGATCGATGGTGACGTCCGGTTGACCTACACGGAGTTGGGCTGCCGGGTCGACCGTACGGCACGGGCCATGATTGCTTCGGGGATCGAGCCCGGCGATTCGGTGTCGGTGTGGGCACCCAATTGTTGGGAGTGGATTGTTTGTTCCCTCGCCGTCTCCCGTGCCGGCGGGATCCTCGTGCCGGTGAACACTCGATTCAAGGGGGCCGAGGCGGCCTACGTTCTGGCCACTGCCAAGGTGAAATTGCTGTTCGTCGCGAACGGTTTCCTCGATACCGACTATGTCGATGCGCTCGAGGGGCACGATGTGCCGACGCTCACGGAGATTGTGGATTTCGCCGGAGGCGCCGGAGCCACGTCGTTGGCCGACTTCATGGCCCGAGGCGACGGAGATGAACACCAAGAAGAGGTTCTTCGCCGTTCAGCCGCGGTCGAGATCGAAGACATCACGGTCGTGATGTTTACCTCGGGAACTACCGGGCTCCCGAAGGGGGTGCAGGTCCGCGGTAGCGCCATCATTCGGGTCTTCGAGCCTTGCGCAACGGGTCTGAGCCTGAGCCAGGGTGACCCCTACCTGTTGGTGAATCCGTACTTCCATGCCTTTGGCTACAACTGTGGTGTTGTTTCCGCGCTGGTAAAGGGAGCAACGAATGTTCCCGTCGCCATTTTCAACGCCAACGAGGTGCTCGAGCTGATCCAGCGTGAACGAATCGCAATCTTTCCCGGCCCGCCGGCCGTCTTTCAGTCGCTCCTCAATCACCCCGATCTTGATTCGTATGACTTGTCGTCGCTGCGTGGTTGCATGACCGGAGCGGCGACGATCCCGGTCGAGATGGTGGTTGCCATGCGCGAACGGCTGGGATTCGAGACGATCATCACCGCCTACGGCATGACGGAAACATCGGGTCTGGCCAGCTACTGCCGACCCAGCGATTCGCCCGAGACCATTGCCACCACGTCAGGTCGAGCCGGTCCCGACATCGAGTTGATGATTGTCGACGACGACGGCAACGAAGTTCCGCTGGGTACCGAAGGCGAACTGTGGGTTCGAGGCTTCCAGGTGACACCGGGCTACCTCGATGCCCCAGAGAAGACTGCCGAGACGATCACCCCCGATGGCTGGCTCAAGACCGGCGACATCGCGGTGATGGATGCGCAGGGCTACATCGATATCACCGACCGCAAGAAGGACATGTTCATCATGGGTGGCTTCAACGCTTACCCGGCCGAGATCGAGCGGATGATGATCGAACATCCGGCGATCGGCATGGTCGCCGTCATCGGGGTCAACGACGATCGGATGGGCGAGGTCGGCGCAGCATTCGTTATCGCCGCACCCGGAACGTCGCCCACCGAGTCCGAAGTCATCGAGTGGAGCCGCGAACGGATGGCCAATTACAAGGTGCCGCGCTTCGTGCGATTCGTCGATGAGCTTCCCATGACGGCGTCAGGCAAGGTTCAAAAGTCAGAGCTCCGTGATCTCGCCGTCAGTCTTCTCTCCCCCTGACGGGTCGCCAGGCGCTCCGGCTACCGAAGGCGCGAACGCTGGAGTTTGCCGAGGGTGGTGCGGGGGAGGGCATCGACCAGCTCGACCCGCCGGGGGGCGTACCAGATCGGTAGCTCGCTCCGCACCGCCTCTCGAAGCTGCCCCAGGTGCGGGCCACTTCCCTCGGGCACGACGAAGGCAACCACTTCCTGACCCCATTCGGGATGCGGTTGTCCGACGATGGCTGCTTCGCTGATTCCTGGCTGACGATTGAGCACCTGCTCGGCCCGCTCGGGCCACACCATTTCGCCGCCGGTTACGATTACGTCGCCTTTGCGGCCATGTACGGCCAGACGGCCTTCAGCATCGAGGTCACCCATGTCACCGGTGGCGAACCAACCCTCGCTGTCTTTGGGGTCGGCGTGGAGCATGCCGCCCCCAGTGGCCTGCCGATAGGCCCTCAGCAGCATGGGTCCCCGTAGCCAGATCTCGCCATCGTCGGCGATGTTTATCTCGACCCCGTCGAGAGGAAGTCGGTCGTAGACAACACCCGATCCGGTTTCGGTGAGGCCGTAGGTTGTGACGGCATTTGACGGACAGTCGGCCGGAGACGGTCCGCCCCCTAACAAGATGGTGCGAAACGCTGTCGGGTCGATTTGCGTCAGTGCGCGAGTCACAAGCGAAACCATGGTCACACCGTTGGTCGCGGCCTCAGCCACGGCGGTCGCATCGAATCGCGGGTGAACATCAACAGGGGTGCCGGTGATGATCGAACGGGTCACAACCGAGAGTCCGCCGATATGGCCCAGAGGTAAGCAGCACAGCCAACGGTCGTTCGACGGATCGACGCCGAGCCCGCTGCTCGTTGCCTCGGCCGATGCAGTAACAGCTTCGTGGGTGTGGACGACGCCTTTCGGCATGCCGGTGGTGCCGCTGGTAGCAATGACCAAGGCATCGCCCGGTTCAGCCGGATGACCTGCCGACAGTCTTCGTCGTTCACCGTCGGCTTCGATGATGCTCGTCGGTGCAATGGTCGTCATCACCCGAGCGAGTTCGTGGTCTGGGAGGCGGGTGTCCACGGGGAACGCGGCGTCGCCAGCTGCCCAAACGGACTGGAGCGCCTCGACAAACGCGGGTCCGCCAGGGAGGCAGATGGCGACGACGTCAGGCACGCCAGAAGCGTAGAGGGCGCTGCGGCCGACGAGGACTATCGTTCGGTTGATGAGCGGCCTGAATGATGCGGTGATGTGGGTTGATGGTTCGCTGATTCCGGCTGCCGACGCCACGGTCCACGTGCTCTCCCATGCGGTGCAGCGAGGGTCAACGGTCTTCGATGTACTGCGGATCGTCGAGCTCGACGAAGGTCCGGCGGCGTTCGGACTCCGCGAGCACGTCGCTCGTTTCGATCGATCGATGCATCTAATGGGCATGGAGCCAGCCTTCGAGATCGGCCAGATCGAACGTGCGGTGGCCCACACGGTGTTGGCCAATCCGGGCGCAACGGTGGTCAAATTGGTGGCAGCGTGGGTGTCGACCCCCACAGGGACGCTGCCCGACTCGTTGGTTCCCCAGCTCTCGATTGCCGCGCTCGAAACCCAGCTGACTATGCCCGGGACCGTCAGGCCCGTACGGGCGGCCTCGGTCGACGCACCGAAGATGCCGGCCGATGTCTTGCCTCCCAGCCTCAAGGTGGCAGCGGCCTACACCTATGGCATTCGGCAGAAGATGCTGGCCATGAAACGGCATGGGGTCGACGAGATCATTTTGCGAACACCCGATGGCGACCTGGCGGAAAGCGTCAGTCAGAGCGTTTTTGCGGTGGTCAACAGCCAGCTGCTCTTGCCCCCGCTGAACACGGTCTTGGACGGAATCACCCGCCGTATGGTCATCGATGTGGCCCATCATCTTGGCGTTTCAGCTCAGATTCGGTCGGTGGGTTGGGACGAAATCACCGCTGCCGACGAGATCTTCTTGTGCTCGACCACGAACCCAGTGCTACCCGTCAGCGAGCTCGACGGCCGCCGACTCGACCCCGGTCCGATCACCCGTCAGCTTGGCGTCGGTGCTACCGCCGTGCTTGATGGCCAACACGAGCTATCGACTCGATGGCTCACCCCACTGGCCAACTAGCCCCCCAACGCGACCAGAGGCGGCTAGTCGGTGTTGGCGTAGCGTCGGAGTCGAGGCACTGCGTCGCGAACGGCGTTGTCGAGCACGCCTTCCAAAAGGCCGTCCCACAACTGCCCCTGGTACATCAGGCGTACGTCGACGGTGCTGCCGGTGGATGCGGCCGACACCTCTGAGGTCATCACCCACGACGAGTGATTGCGGCCATCAACTTCGAATCGCTCGAAGCGAACGGTGCGAGGTTGCTCGTTCGCGGTGCGAACCATACGAAGGCGCTTGTTTCTGGCGAAGGGGCCAACCTTTGCCCGCAGGGTTACCAAAAAGGCGGGGCCGGGCTCGTCATTCCCGCCATCGACGGGCTCGACCTTCATCACAAGGCCCAGCCATGCCGGGTAGGTGGTGAGGTCGGCGACGATGTCGTGGAGTTGCTGCGGGGTGGCGCTGGTGTTGGCGGTGATGGTGCGGTCCACGCTTCACAGTCTGCCCGTTCTACCCTTCAACGCATGGCTCTGGCGTCGGTGACGATTCGACTCGATCACGATCTTGATCCGGTCGTCATCGGTGCTCGATCCGGTTTGTTGTGGGCCCACGGCCAGTTTGCTCTGGCCGGCATAGGCGAGGCACGACGTCTGCCGGTGACGACCTCGGCGGAGGTTGCTCACGTGAGCGAATTTCTCGATCACACAACAACCGCGGACGAGGTCGGTGCCGCCGGCACGGGGGCGGTGGCCTTCGGAGCGTTGCCGTTCGACCGTACGGCCCAGGGCGAGATGGTGGTGCCCGAGATCGTCGTCGGTCGTGATGCCGAGGGGCGTCGGTGGATGACGGTCGTGTCGACCACCGCTCCGGGCGTTGCTGAAGTTGCATCTGCTCTCGATCGGTTGAACGAACTGGCGAGCAACGCCGCGCCCCCAACATCTCAGCCGACGGAATTTCGGTTGCGGTCGATGCTGGAGCCCGAAGTCTGGCGTGACGAGATCGTCGCCGTAGCTCGAGATCGCATTAGGAGCGGCGAGCTAGGGAAAGCGGTGCTGGCCAGAGAGCTCGTGCTGACGACCGACCACCCGGTTGATTCTGCTGCGGTGTTGGAGCGGCTGCGGAGGGCCTACCGCTCGGCCATTCTCTTCTCGGTCGATGGCTTTATCGGGGCGTCGCCCGAACTCCTGGTGTCGCGGTCGGGTGACATTGTTCGGGCTCACCCGTTGGCTGGGACGGCTCCCCGTTCGTCAGACCCCGGTTCCGACCAGCGCCTTGGTGCAGATCTTCTGGCCTCGCAGAAGGACCTGGGCGAGCACCGCATCACAATCGACTGGTTGCTCGACACACTCTTGCCCTTTTGTTCCTATGTCGATGCCGAACCAGAGCCAACGCTTGTCACCCTCGCCAACGTTCACCATCTGGGAACCCGGGTCGAGGGACGGTTGTCTGATCCGCCAGCATCAGCTCTTGAATTGGTGGGTGCCCTGCACCCAACGCCAGCCGTTGGTGGCGATCCCCAGGGCAAAGCCTTAGAGCTGATCGCCGAACTCGAGCGCACAGACCGCGGCCGCTACGCCGGCCCAACAGGCTGGGTCGACGCGGCGGGCAATGGGGCGTTCGCTGTGAGTGTGCGGTCGGCGCAGATCAGCGGCACGGAAGCTCGGATCTTCGCAGGTGTCGGGGTAGTGGCCGATAGCGATCCCCAGGCCGAGCTGGCCGAAACCCGTAGCAAGTTCCAAGCCATGCTCGGTGCCCTCATCACTCCCTAACGGCGGAAGGACGAAGCAGCAGGGGAAGTTGTGAGCCAGATGCCGAAGGCGGAGTGCGGAGCGCTCCCTAGGAGCGGAGGGCTGCGGAGGGACGGAGCAGCAGGGGAGTTGTGAGCCAGATGCCGAAGGCGGAGTGCGGAGCGCTCCCTAGGACCCTGGGTCTGAATTGGTTTTATCCGGTTCGGGCTGTTGCTGTCGGCAATGGCGCGTCGAGACTTTGCAGCGGTGCGGGCTTGGCGACCTGTTCAGTCCGGCGAAGGTGACCGAGCCGGTG
>JBLINY010000029.1:0-46906 GCA_047638695.1 Acidimicrobiales bacterium
TTGGCCGCGACGGTTGGGCCCCTGCCGACGACGGCGCCGGGGCAGTGCCGGTCGTCGCACTGTTCGCCGTCGCGTTAGCCCGGCTGCGGTGGCGACCCGAGCAGCAGGCGAACCCCGTTCGACCGGTCTCCGCTGGCCTCGCTCACGGAGTCAACACAACCGCAGCGGCCCTCGCTGTTCTCCTCGTCACCCGGCCCGATCTGGCCGATGGCCTGTTCGGACCTGCCATGACCCTGGCCCTCTTCGGCACCTACCTGGCTCTCTGGGGTTATCGGGCCCTTGCCTTACTCCGCACGGTCACGCTCCTCAGCATTCTCACCTGGGCGCCCGCAGCCAACTTCGCCCACTCGGTCGTTCGCTCAACCCTCGAACAGCCATCGAGCGTGCTTTACCGCAGGTTGGCCCAGGTTCCGATGCTCGACATCGCCGACGAGCCTTGGCGGCTGTTCAGCGCCGAACTTCACCGCGGTTCACTCGTGGTCATCGCCACCCTAGCCTTGGCCATTGGAGCCAACCGCTGGCGGGTTTCGGCCCGAACTGGCATCGATCTGGCGCTCACCGTGGCCGCAGCGCTTGTCGTCCATCACCTCGTGATCCTCTCGGCTGCCATCGACCAGTACCAACCGTCGGACGTGACCCAGGTCGCAACCGATCCCACGCTCGAAATCGCCATCTCTGCGATCGCGGTTGCGCTCCTCAGCGTGGTGCGAGCCCGTCGGGCGAGACGCGAACAACAACTCGAGGGCCCGCCCGAAGAGTCCAGCGCTCCATCAGAACTCGCGTACCGAGACCCGGTCATCTTCGCCAATACCCAGACCCGTGTGTCGCCCCTCGTCACCGGCCTGTTCCTCACATCCATCGTGCCCCTCGTGGTTCTCGCCTTCGCCGGCTAGACCCCACAACCCGGAGAGTTCTCTCACCATGCTGACGGCATCGCCGCGCCCACTTTCTTCCGCCCCGCCCGAACGGGCGAGCCATATCCACGCCGTCAACGACGGTGGTGAAGGCCAACTGCTCCCTTCACCGCCCAGCGACGACGAGGTCTGGTCGTACGTTCGCGACGACGGCAAACGTTTCCTCCAATTCTCGGCCTTCTCAAGAATCTGCCTGGGTTCTGCGTTGGTCTTCTTGTCGTTCCGAGGCAACTGGCTGCTGCTCCTCCTGCCGTTCGCCCTCGCCGTCGTGGTCGGCGGCCTCATCAACATGATCTGGTCCACCCAGGTCCCACCGTTCGACATGGCCAGGCACCAGAAATTGCGCTCGCAGGGTCCGGCGATAGGACAGCGCTCACTCGGTTCGGCAATAGGACAGCGCTCACTCGGTTCGGCAATAGGACAGCGCTCACTCGGTTCGGCAATAGGACAGCGCTCACTCGGTTCGGCGACCCTCCCCTCGGTCGATGTGTTTATTTGCACCTGCGGCGAAGATCCGCTGATTGTCGAGAACACCATCTGCCACGCGCTCGGGCTGGACTACGAGGGTGATGTGACCGTCTACGTGCTCGACGACCGAGCCTCGGAAGAGATTCATCAGGCCGCCCTGCGTTGGGGCGCGACCTACATGGCCCGACCCAACCGAGGGTGGATGAAAAAAGCCGGCAACATCCAGTACGGCTATGGCCAGAGCAAGGGTGACCTCATCCTCGTCCTCGACGCCGACTTCGCTGTCCGCCCTGACTTTCTAGAGCACACGCTTCCCTACTTCGACGACGTCGAACTTGGCATCCTCCAGACCCCGCAATTCTTCCGCGTGTCGAGCGACAACTGGGTCGAACGCGGCGCCGCCGCACAACAGGAACAGTTCTACCGAGTCGGCCTTCGTGCCCGCGACAAACACGGCGGGGCGATCTGTGTCGGCACCAACGCCGTCTATCGACGGGCCGCCCTCGACCAACGCGGTGGGATGGCATTGTTGGAACACTCCGAAGACATCTTCACTGGCATGAAGGTCATCGATGCCGGCTATCGGGTCGACTACCTCCCGCTGCCGCTCGCAGCCGGGTCGGCTCCCGACGATGCTGCCGCCCTCGCGTCGCAGCAGTACCGCTGGGCCCGTGGCAATTTCGCCCTCGCCGGTACTCCTCTGTTCAAACGCATGCGGCTCACTCCGATGCAACGGTTGGGGCTCTGGGACGGTTGGATCTTCTACGTCACAAGCGCCCTCAGCCCGCTGGTGGCGTTGTTCGTGCCGATCGTCTCACTGGCCGAAGCACCCTGGCTGATCACGCTCGCACCGGCTGCGATGTTGCTTCCGTCATTGTTCACCGAGTTCTACCTCCAGCCTCGCTGGCTCCACCTGCCAGATGGGCGGGCCTCGCGGCGGGTCGGACTGATCTCACAAGTGGCCCACCTTTATGCGCTTCGCGACCACCTGACCGACCGAGACCAGGAGTGGATCCCAACCGGAGGAAAGCGGCCGAGCGGCGAGAAGAAGGGCACCGACCGCATCCCGGACCAAATCACAACGGTCGCCCTTTGGGGCTTTCTGGCCATCATGAGCCTGCTTGCCTTCCGGGTTGCGACCGGTTGGTCGGCTCTGGATCTCGCCCCCGTTGGGGTACTCGCTGCCATTGCTCTGTCGGCGGCACTCGGGACAACCAAGCCCGCCGTCGTCCGTCGAGAATCGATCGAGATCGAGCTTCCCGCCGGAGGGCGCGATGCGTTCCTCGACATGGTGCGGGCTATCTCGATCGTGCGGGTGATGTTCTGGCACGGCCTCGGGTTCTGGTGGATCTCATGGGCCTTTGCCGCTATGCCAGCCGTGTTCTATGTCTCCGGTGCCGTCTTGGCCAAGAGCCTCCTGACATCAGGCTGTTTCCGAGTGATAGGCAACCGACTCCGCCGGTTGGTCTTCCCCTACTACGCGTTCGTCGCGCTATCGCTCGGCCTGGTTTACCTAGCGGCTCCAACGGTGATCGACGACGAGCCGCTCGAGGTGCTGTCGTGGCTCGTTCCGTATCGGGCGCCGGCCCCGCTTGCCTGGGAAGAGGGTTAGCTGTCAGCCCCGCTGTGCTTCTTGCGGGCCCTGGTGATTGTGCTGGCACTCACTCCCTTCCTACGTCCGATCGGGCGCCGCATCGCCGGCTGGCTGCAGGGTGCGGCATGGCTGGCCTCACTCTTCGCTCTCGATCTCTGGGTCGCGGCCCAGACGACACCGCTGGCCACCGAAATCGTGCGAGGTATCGGCGACATCGTGTGCTTTGGTGGCTTCTTCGTACTCGGCATGAGCGGGCACTCGCTGCGGTACCGCCTGTCCCGGCGGCGGCGTGTGAGTTTGGCCGCCGGCTTCTTCGGTGCCGCTGTGGCCTGGGCCATCGCCTTCCCTCCCGCCGACTGGGTGGTGAACAACTCCTATGTGCTGTTCGGGCTGGTTGGCTTGGCCTGGTTGTGCGGGCTGCTGGCCCTCGAAGACCACCTCCGCCATATCGGAGAGATCGCCCCGATTCGCCGATTCGTCGGATGGATCACCGATCGCGCTATGTCGATCTACCTCTGGCACACCGTTGCCCTCGTCTTTGCCTACCAGCTGGTGGGAGCACCGCGGTCGCTTGCTCACTATGTGATGCTCGGCGCCGTCTTCGTCGTACTCCTCACCCAGGTCGTGGCGGCGGTGCGGCCGCTCGAAGCGATTGGCGGCAAGCGCACATCCCGGTCGGCCCCCGTTCGCCCCGCCCGTGTAGCCCTACTCACCATGGTTCTGGCTCTCCTTGCCGGGCAGACAACGTTGTTTCCGACGTTCACCGAAGCTGCCGGTCCTCCCACGCCCTCGGGCCGACCGCCGTTGAGCGAGCCGTCAACCGCCGAACCGAGCGAAGCCGAACTGCAGGCCATGGCCCGAAGCGCCGAAGCCTGGCTCGGTGGCCACGATGTCGACGGCCTCGCCGTCGTCGAGATCGGCCCCGACACTGGAAATGCGCCCGCCAGTGCCCAGTTCGGAGATCCCGACTCCCTCGACCCTGATGCCCCGTTCGAAGCGCTCAGCCTCACCAAAACCATGGTCGCGGCAGTCGCCCTCCAGCTGGTCGACGAGGGCGTACTGACACTCGATGGGCCTCTACCCGATGTGCCGGGGGTACCCCGATCGGCAACGGAGCAGCTCACGCTCCGTCGCCTCCTCAGCCACTCGTCCGGACTGGACGACTACCGCGAAATGCCGGGCTACCGAAACGACATCATTCTCAACCCAACCGATGCGGTGTTGCTCGGAATCGGCTCAGCCGGCGCCAACCTCGCTACGCCGCAGCCCCCCTCCTATGCAGCAACCAACTACCTACTTGCGGGCCTGGTCATCGAACAGGTGACGCGACAACCACTCAGCGATGTTCTACAACAGCGGCTGTTCGAACCGCTCGGGATGGACGACACCGAACTGGTGAACAATCAACGGGAGGGCTTCGTCGGTCACGGTTCGGGCGGCATCGTCTCCACCCTGGACGACCTCGCCCGCTGGTATGACGCCCTGATGCGTGTCGACGCAAGGGCCGGGCAAGTCAGCGTGCTGTCTGTCGACATGCGTCACGAGATGCTCTTCGGTGGAATGGCCTACCAGGGAAATGCCGGACTCGGATCGTGGCGTCATTGCCCTTGCGACCCTCCGACGGTGTCGGACCCCGAACCGTTCCTCTACGCCTTCCACGACGGGGGTGACGTTCGCTTGGTCTATATCCCGTCGCGCGATGTTGTGCTGGCCATGCGGTTCTCTACTTCGCTCTACGGCCCTGGCAACATCGTCGGCGACATCGACGACGTAATCTTCGCTGTCGCTGACCGGCGGGGCTGACGCTCTATTCTCCCCCCATGGATCTCCGTGCGATCGCCGAGTTGGTTCCCGCCGATCCCGCCCTGGGGTCGTCGCATTCTGAAATACAACTTGAGGGTCCGCCGTTCGAGGGCTCGGCCTTCGCCGTGCAGACAGCGGCAGACCTATCGGTTGGCGCCGCCGTGTCGGCTGCAGTCGACCTCGGGCTAACCCGGGGTCTTCCACCCACCGATCCGCCAGTGCTCAACCGAGGGCAAACCCTCGGGGCATTCTCCGGCCGCATCACCGTGAACGGCGAACCTCCGCCCATCTGGGCTGACCTTTCCGGCATGTACCGAACGGCCGACAATCGCTTCATCCAACTGCACTGCAACTTCGCCCATCACGCTCGAGGCGTCGTTGACCATCTTGGCGTCGAACCAGAGCGAACGGCGGTTGAGGCTGCCATCGGCAAACGGGCCGGCCACGAGCTCGAGGCCGAGCTCATCGACCGGGGCCTGATAGCGGCATTGTGTCGCACCCTCGAGGAATGGGACAACCACCCGCACGCAGCCCCAACGGCAGATCTCCCGTTGTTATCGGCAACTCGCCTCGGTGACGCTCCGCCCCGACCGATTCCCACGACCGGCTCCCAGCTCCATGCCGGCGCTACTGCCGCCGGGGTCCGGGTCATCGACTGTTCGCGTGTCCTGGCCGGTCCGGTCTGTGGCCAGATGTTGGCCGCGGTCGGAGCCGACGTCTTACGGGTCGGTGCCGCTCATCTTCCGTCGGTCGACGTCGGCGTCATCAGCACCGGGTTTGGCAAACGCAATACGTTCTTGAATCTTGACCGCGAAGCCGACCGGGCCAGCCTTCGACAGTTGGTTGCCACCGGCCATGTTTTCGTCGATGCCTATCGACCGGGAGCTCTCGCCCGACGTGGTTTCGCCCCGGAGGACATCGCCGTTCTCGCCCCCGGCGCCATCGTGGTGCAACTGTGTGCGTTCGATTGGGAAGGCCCCTGGGCTGGCCGACGAGGTTTCGACTCGATCGTCCAGTCAACCACCGGCATCGCGCTCGCGGGCGGCGCAGCCAGCGAGAGCGATGCCGCCAGCGGCCCGACTAGGCCAATGCCGCTGCCGGTGCAGGCGCTCGACTATGCCACCGGCTACTTAGCTGCCTTTGCGGCCCTGCGGTTGTTGTCGCGCCAGCAAACCGAGGGTGGGTCATGGCTTGTGCGGTTGTCGCTACTCCGCACCCGGAACTGGCTGCTCTCACTCGGCGCGCCGCGCCCCTTCCAGCCCAGTCCGCTCCCCGACCTCACGCCCTGGCTTCACAACGTCGATTCCGACTTCGGCGAGTTGGTCGCCCCCGCCCCCATCATCGGACAGTGGCGGTGCCCCCCCAGCAAGCTGGGGAGCTCCCCCGCCAGTTGGCTCTAGTCAGGACACCCTCGACAACTGAAAGAGAGCGAGGGCCTCGGGGTTGGCAAGTGCTTCGAGGTTCTTAACCGGCCGACCGTGAACCGTCTCGGTGACAGCCAGCTCAACAATCTTTCCCGACCGGGTGCGAGGAATGTCGGTGACGGCTGAGATAACCGCTGGCACATGCCGCGGCGAGCACTTGGCTCGAAGCTCGCGTCGAATGGTGGCTTGGAGGTTGTCGTTGAGTTCTGCACCGTCGACCAAGCGCACGAACAGCACGATGCGAGTGTCATTGTCCCACTCTTGGCCGATGCAGATGGCCTCGGCGACCTGCGGCAACTGTTCGACCACCCGATAAATCTCGGCGGTGCCAATACGAACGCCACTCGCGTTCAACGTGGCATCCGATCGACCGTGAATCACCATGCCGCCCTCATCAGTCCACGACGCATAGTCGCCATGGGCCCAGACGTTCGGGAAGCGATCGAAGTAGGCAGCCCGGTACCGCGAGCCGTCGTGATCGTTCCAGAACTCCAGTGGCATCGACGGAAACGGGGTGGTGCAGACCAGTTCGCCCTTTTCGTTGGGCCCGAGTGGTTTGCCGTCATCATCGAAAACGTTGATGTCGAGTCCGAACGTCTTGCGCTGCACGGCCCCGGCATAGACCGGCTTGGTCGGATCGCCAGCAACCAAGCAGCCGCAAAGATCGGTGCCCCCGGCAATCGATGCGAGGTGAACATCGGTCTTCACTGAATCGTAGATCCAGGCGAACCCCTCATGACTCAAAGGCGACCCGGTGGAACAAATTGCTCGAAGATGTTCGAGCCGATGGCTCTCGAGCGGACGAACGCCGATCTTCATCGATGCGTCAATGAACTTGGCTGACACTCCCATGAGCGTGACGTCGTACTGGTCGACCAAATCGAAGAGCACGGTTGGTTCCGGATGGGCCGGGTTTCCCTCGTACAGCACAATGGTGGCACCCGATCCCAGGGCGGATACGAGCCAATTCCACATCATCCAGCCACAGGTGGTGAAGTAGAAAACGCGATCACCCGGTTTGATATCGCACTGCAGCTGTTGTTCAGCCAAGTGCTTCAGCAGCACGCCGAGGCCTCGATGCACGATGCACTTCGGCTTCCCGGTGGTCCCGGATGAGTAGAGGATGTACAGCGGGTGATCACCCGGAAGCTCAGCGAACTCGAGCGACGCTCCGGCGTGGCGGTCGATCACCTCAGTCCACGGCGAGATCGAAATCGAAAGCTGCGGCAGGGTGGGCGAGTCCTCGAGGTGGCCGACGACAACCACGCTCTCGACCGTTGGCAGCTGATCGGCGATGGCCTCCAGCCGATCAAGACACGAAAAGTCCTTCCCGCCATACCGATAGCCGTCGGCTGCCACCAGCACCTTCGGTTCGGTCTGGCCGAAACGGTCCACTACCCCATCAACACCGAAGTCGGCCGAGGTCGAGGTAAACACAGCCCCGATGGACGCCGAAGCGAGGAAGGCAACAATGGTCTCGGGTACATGCGGCATCCACGCCGCCACACGATCACCCGGTTCCACACCCAGCTGACGCAGATAGGCGGCGAAGGCGGCGACTTCGGACCGCAGATCGTTCCAGCTCAACTCTCGTTCGGCGCCGTCCTCGCGTCGCCAGACAATGGCTTGGACAGCAGCACCGTCGCGTTGCTCCAGGAGGTTTCGAGCGACGTTCAGCCGAGCATCGGGTAGGAATCGATGCTGCCAAAAGGCCTCACCGACTTCCGTCAATCGATCACCGGGTTCGCCGATGATGCCCGCCTCGTCCCACAGCTCTCGCCAAAACGAACCTGGCTCGTCAACCGTCCACTGCCACAACTCATCGGAGTCGGCGCACTTCGGATGCAGCTTCCTCCGATAAGAGTCGAGCAAGGTGTCGGCAACTCGTTCTGCGGTTGGTTGCCATAGCGGTTCGGCCATGTGCGGTTGCGCTCCTCGATCACGACGTCGGACCGCCCTATTGTGCCCGATCACCCACGATCGAACACCACCTCGCCTTGCACCAGGGTCAGCACGACTTCGCCGTCGGGATCAAGCACAAGCAGATCGGCTCGACGTCCGGGCACAAGCCGACCGCGGTCATCGAGACCGAGACAGCGGGCGGGTGTGTCAGTGGCGACTCTGATAGCCGCCGCCAGCCCAACGGCGGCGAACGACTGCACGTTGCGCACACATTCGAGCAGCGTCGTGGTCGAACCTGCGATAGTGCCATCAGCCAATCTGGCCACCTCGGCGTCGGTCGTGCCCAGAGGGGCAACGGCATCGCTGACCAGGATGATTCGTTCGCTAGCAAGCTTCCACGCCAGATCGATCATCTGAGGCGCCACATGGTGTCCATCGGCGATAAGCCCTACCCATAAGGCATCGTCAAGCAACAGCCCCGCAGCCAACCCAGGCTCACGATGGTCGAGGCCGCTCATGGCGTTAAAGAGATGGGTTCCCATCGAGGCGCCACGCCGCTTGGCCTCGTACACCTCAACAATGGAAGCTTCAGAGTGCCCCATCGAGACCACAACGCCGGCTGACGTCAAGGATTCGATCAGCTCACTCGCCCCCGACAGCTCGGGAGCAAGAGTGACCAGGCGAACGTCGGCGAGCGATATACCGCCGAGCCCCTCGACCGGGGCAGAGATACCCGCTCGGTCGTGAGCGCCGGCCCGAGCCTCAGCAATCCACGGTCCTTCGAGATGCCAACCAAGTGGCTGTGCACCGCGCCAGCCACCCGGTGGCCCAGCGGCCAACACTCGTTGGCCGACGGTCAACCCGTCATGGCCATTGGTGGTGAGCGTGGGGAGAAACGTGGTCACACCAACCGTTGCGAGATACCTCCCCAAGTCCCAAAGCACCGATGGGTCATCCTGGAGATCGAGCCCCCATCCGCCGTTCACCTGCATGTCGATCAGCCCCGGCACCACACGACACTCGCCAACCTCAAGCCGGGTTGCTCCCTCCACATGACTGGGTGAGCCGACCGACAAAAGCACGCCGTTCTCGATCAGCACGTCTCCGGTGATCCATCCTTCCGGCGTCAAAACCTCACCATTGACGAGACATAGTCGATCGGCCACCCGCCGATCGTAGGGCCAGCCCGACCAACGAGATCGGAACTAACGTTTGCCTATGGACGACTTTTACCGCCCGGGGCACCGCCAACTCCAAGACCAGTTCGATTCCCGAAGGCTGGCCGACCGGGTGGCCGAAGTGGCGTTATCACCGGTGATCTCCGACCGAGAGCGGGCGATCATCGAAGCCGCTCCGTTTTTCTGGTTGGCCACCGCAGACGCTGACGGCTGGCCCGACGTGTCCTACAAGGGCGGCCGCCCCGGTTTCATCAAGGTACTTGCCGACGACCGGCTCGGCTTTCCGAGTTACGACGGCAACGGCATGTACCGATCGCTTGGCAACATCGTCGACAACGAACGCGTCGGCTTGCTGTTCTGCGACTTCGACCTGCCGTGGCGAGTGCGGGTGAAAGGCACCGCTCGCGTGGTCGATGATCCGGAATTTGTCGGCCAATGGCCAGGCGCAGAGCTGGCAGTAGAAGTGCAGATCGTCACCGCTTTCCCGAATTGCTCCCGCTACCTCCACAAGCTGACCGTCGAGGAGATCAGCGCCAACGCTCCCGATCATGGTTACGAGCCACCGGAGGCTGAGTGGAAGTCGATGGAGAAGTTCCAGGGGTACTTACCCAACGCCGGCTAAGAAGCTGATTTTCGACTCTTCTAAAAATGATTGTCCAAGACGGAACCAAAGCCTTGAGCTAGGCGTCTGGGGGTTGTGTATGACTCAAGAGAAGACGGATCAGAACATGACCGTCGCTGACCTGCAGGCGACACCTGTCGCCGGCAACGGCCTTGAAACTGGCTCGCCATCGTTTGGCCCCGCTCCGCTGGCGTTCGAACTGTTCTATGCCCAGCACCGCGACTCGGTTGGCCGGATGATCAGCCTGACGTTGAACGACGACAGCCTTGGATTCGAAGCCGCCGATGAGGCGATGGCCCGAGCCTACGAACGCTGGACCACCGTGGCCGGCTACACCAATCCCGAAGGTTGGGTCTACCGCACCGGCCTCAACTGGGCCCGGTCATTTCTGCGCAGACGTAAACGGGGCAAGACCAAAGATCGCCTCACGGCCCTGCCGAGCTCCATCGAATCCCGGCCCGCCGACGCCGACCTCAGAAGAGCGCTGGCCACGCTCAACGACGACCAGCGAGCCGTGGTTGTGCTGCGGTTCTACCGAGACTGGACCGTCGAGCAGACAGCCGAGGCGCTTGGCATCGCACCAGGAACGGTCAAGAGCCGCCTCAGTAGAGCGCTCCAGCAGCTCAACAGCCAGCTCACTCGCTGACGTTCGCCGGCGATCCGCCAATGGCCCCCGACGCGCCAATACCCAGCGACCCGCACCTCCCCGGATGATCTACGAAGGAAGAGAAGATCATGGATCTTGAAGAACAGTTGAAAGAACATCTCGCCCGGACGGGCGAAGGACTGACACCACCACCGTCATCCGCGGCGTCGGCGATCAGCACTTCGAGAAAGCGGCGGCGGGTTCGACGCACTGCCGCTTCCTCCCTGGCTGCCATTGCCTTGGTTGCCGGTGGCATCGGCGCCTACCAACTCTCCGACCGGGGTGCGGCACAGGACATTGTCGCCAGCAACGACCCAGCTACTGACGTCGCTGCAGCCACCTCCGACTCGTCCTCTGCGGCCGTCTCTGGGGTCGGCGCTGACTCAGCGGTTCTGCCCGTTGGCACCGGCCCCACGCTCGACTGGCAGGAGCTAGCGGAAACGCCGGGCACCTTTGGCTCCCAGATCTCGTGGACCGGATCGGCCTTCATTGCTCTGAACTACGCCGAGAACGGCTCGACGTTGGCCTCGTCGACCGACGGTCGCGACTGGACTCCGCTCGCCTCGCTACCCGCCGACATCAACTTTCACGGCATGCAGAACAGCGGAGAATCGATCGTCATATGGGGCTACGCCGATGACTTCGAGTTCGCCGAAGCACCACCGAGTCAGATCTTCAGTAGCAGTGACGGCGGGAGCAGCTGGACCGACCTCGGAGCGATCGAGTTTTCGCCAGACAGCTTCGATTCGCCGTATCTCAAGAGCTACTCCGATGTAGGCAGCGCTGCCATCAACGGGACCACCGTCGTCGTCGCTGTCATGAATCACGTCGAGATCGACATTGATCGTGTCCTCAGCGACAACGGCATCGACGTCGACGTCGACCAGGGCTACGGCCTCGAGTATGGCGAACAGGGTGAGGAAGTGAGCATCAGCATCTGCATCGACGCCGAGTGCAATGATGAAGTCACTTACAGCGGTGAGGAACTGGGCTTGGGCGACGCCGAGACCCAGGCGCTGATGGGCGAGAGCTCTACCCAGGTGCATCGCTCGGTCGACGGCGGCGCTTTCGTCAGCGTCGACGTACCTGATCTCAGCGGCGGTTTCACCGACGCCATCTTGGCTGTCGACGGTCAGTTCGTCATGTGTGTAACGGGCGAAGGAGGCGGGAGCCTTTATCACTCCGCCGACGGTTCAAGCTGGACTGTCGGCAGCACCATGAGCGAAGACCAGATGGTGGGGATGCTCACAACCGATGGTTCAGCCCTTTTCGCCCAACGTTGGGGGAATGACGGAACTGAGTTCCTCCGATCTGACGATCTCGGCCGCACATGGCAGCCCATGGGCATCAATCACAACGGCGTCAACCAGTTGATCGCGGGGTCGGCTGGCGTGATGGCCTCCGGCCAGCTCTACGACGAGTCTTATGATCAGGGAGACTTCGAGTCTTTCCCGGTGAGCATCGACAAGGACGGCTACCGCGTGACCTGGGCCGAGACAAGCATCAACGTTGTTGACCTCGCCACCGGTGACGTTGTGCTCGAGTTCGGCGAGGAAGCAATGGAAGCCGACGAGGCGCCGGAAACCGTCATCGAGAACGAGACCGAAGGCGACTTCGGCCTGACTTTCCTTCATCCTGAGACGCTCGAGCCTCTGGTGACCCTCACCGACGATGACATGGCCGAGGCCTTTGGCTACGACGAGGAGAGCATTGACACCGAGGATTGGGTGGAGCCCGAGAACTTCTTTGGTTGGTCAGCAGATAGCGGCCAGACCTGGGGTTGGCAGACGTCGACCGAGGCCTTCGGAGCAAACGGCTGGGCCGAGTTCGTGGTGGGCGATGATGTCGTCCTCGCTATCTTTCGCGGCACTCCGGATCATTCCGAGGCCATCGAGGTTGGGCCTGACGGCGAACCGATGGGAAGCAAGAACGTGACGGTCGAGGGAGACTGGACCGAGTTTCAGCCGCAGGTCTTTGTCGCCAATCTCGGCTAGGCCTACCACCCTCAATTAAACAGCGTCACCGGTGCCATCGGCCAGCCCAAGCTGGTCGATGGCGTCGTCGCGTAGCTTGAACTTCTGGATCTTGCCGGTGACGGTCATCGGAAACTCATCGATGCTGGCGACGTAGCGCGGCACCTTGTAATGCGCGATCTTGCCTTTGCAAAAGGCACGAACGTCATCAGTGGTGACCTGTTTGCCCGGCTCGATCTGAAGCCAAGCCATTACCTCCTCGCCATACTTTGCGTCGGGCACTCCGACCACCTGGACATCGCGAATGTCGGGATGGGTATAGAGGAACTCCTCGACCTCACGGGGATACACGTTCTCGCCTCCGCGAATGATCATGTCCTTGATGCGGCCAACGATGCTGACGTAGCCCTCGTCATCCATCACAGCCAAGTCGCCGGTGTGCATCCAGCCGTCGCCGTCGACCGCCTCGGCCGTCTTCTCGGCGTCATTCCAGTAGCCGGTCATCACCGAGTACCCGCGAGTGCAGAACTCACCTGACGTACCGGTCTCGACGGTGGCGCCGCTCTCGGGATCGACCACCTTGATCTCGACGTGCGGATGCACTCTTCCCACCGTGCCAACCCGCTTGTCAATCGGGTCATTCGTTGCCGTTTGTGTGCTGACCGGCGAGGTCTCGGTCATGCCGTAGGCGATCGTGACCTGCTCCATATTCATCTGGTCGATGCACTGTCTCATCACCTCGACCGGACAGGGGGAGCCGGCCATGATCCCGGTCCGCAACGTCGAGAGATCGAACTCGGAAAACCTTGGTTCGGCCAGTTGGGCGATGAACATTGTTGGCACGCCGTAGAGCGAGGTGCACTTCTCATCGGCCACAGCAGCAAGGGTCGAAAGCGGTTCGAAGGCCTCAGCGGGGAACACCATGGTTGCACCATGTGTCGTGCAACCTAGAACCCCCATCACCATGCCGAAGCAGTGGTACAGCGGCACCGGAATACAGACGCGATCGGCTTCGCTATAACCACATCCCTCGCCAACGAAATAACCGTTGTTGAGGATGTTGGTATGGCTCAGTGTCGCGCCCTTTGGAAAACCAGTGGTGCCAGAGGTGTACTGAATGTTGATGGCCTCGTCTGGCGCCAGCGAAGACTCTATGGCGGCCACGGTTTCGCTCGCAATCTGATCGCCTTGGGCCAACAGATTGGGCCAGTCATCGGTACCGATGAAGAACAGCTGCTCCAGATCGGGGAGGTCGTCGTGTACCTCTTTGATCATGGCTGCGTAGTCGCTGGTCTTGAAGTGGGATGCAGCGACCAAGCCCTTGCAGCCCGAATGGTGCAATGCGTACTGGACCTCGTGCGTGCGATACGCCGGGTTGAGGCACACCATGATCACGCCCAGGCGGGCGGTTGCCATCTGTGTGAGCACCCATTCGACGTTGTTCGGCGACCAGATTCCCAACCGGTCGCCCTTCACGAACCCTGCACCGCGCAAGGCGCGAGTCAGGAGGTCAACCTGTTCCCAGAGTTCGTTGTACGTCCAGCGGATATTCTGGTGTCGAACAACGAGAGCATCGCTGTCGCCGTGGGCATCGACGGTGGCGCGAAGGTTGGCCCCGATGGTCTGGTCGAGCAATGGGTTTTCTGTCGGTCCAGTGGTAGTGCTCAGCATGACCCCAGTGTCGCGCACACCAGAACGGTCAGCTCCAACCTCAGCCCTTACGGGCTGCCACCTCAGCCCTTACGGGCTGCCACCTCAGCCCTTACGGGCTGCCACCTCAGCCCTTACGGGCTGCTGCCTCTTCCTGGAGTTGATCGAGGGAAACCCGGAGCGAGGCGGTGAATCCCGCCAGCTGCTCGCGGTCGGCTCGTTTGCCGTCGATGGCAACGGGAAACTCCATCGGCTCGCCAACCACGATGCGCACGTTGCTTCGACGCAAGAACTTCGAACCTTCCCCGAGCGCTTCACCGGTGCCCACAATGCCAACCGGCACGACACGGGCGCCGGTCTTCGATGCCAGCCACGCGGCGCCATCAAACAGATCGACAACGGGCGAACCCGGCGACTGTCGCCCGCCTTCGGGAAACACGATCATTGACTCGCCTCGGTCGAGCAAGGTCTTTGCCGCCACGAGGGCTTCCCGATCGGCCTCACCCCGCCGCACGGGGATGGCGCCAAGGGCAGCGCACAGATAGCGCAGTACGGGAACCAGAAAGAGCGACTCCTTGCCAAGAGCACGAATTCGTCGGGTGCTGAGCGCGGCCAGCAAAACGCTGTCGAGATGTGAACGGTGGACCGGCGCCAAGATCGTTGGACCCGGAAGATCAAGCACCTCAACGTTCGTGCCCTGCACCCGAAGCAGTGGAAAGACCGCCATGCGGATGAGCTTTCGAACACTCCGATAGAGCACCAGCGATGAGCGCTTGTCGCCGGTCACAAACGCCCATTCGCGGACGGCTCGACTCTCGGCCGTCGATCGCTTCTTGGGGGTCGCCTCGCTCACCGTTCCGAGCGTAGTGATGGCCACTCGGTTCGAGCGATCCGAATCATCGAAGATATGTTCGACATCCGTGGAGACAGCGAGCGCACACCAGGCGACGGCCTCCAGCATCCTGGTGCAACTACTGCTTCCCATCTATCTTCCTGCGCTACTCGTCCAGACGGCGGTGGGAATGTTGGCGCCAATTCTCCCTCTTTACTTGTTGCGAGAGGCGGGGCTTAGCTTCACGCTGGTCACAATCGTGATGGCAGCGGCAGGCGTCGGCAGCATGCTGTCCCAGCTCCCTGTTGGCGTTGTCTTGGCCAAGACAGCCGAGAAACGGGTGATGCTGGCCGCTCTGGTTGTCCTAGCCGCTTCAACCGTTCTGCTCGGGTTCACTCTCACCACGGTCGGTCTTGCCGCTCTGCGATTCACCTGGGGCATTGGGTCAACCGGCTGGCTGTTATCTCGCCAGACGCTGATGACCCGCGCTGCGCCCGCCCACGTTCGCGGCCGAGCTATGTCGTTGTTCGGGGGTACAGCAAGATTCGGCCAATTCGCGGGCGCCCTCTTGGGCGGCTTCCTAGCCGAAGCCTTCGGGTTTGCCACTGCGTTCGGCGTCATCGGCGTCATCACCATCATGGGCGTGTTCCCCCTCCTGATCGACAAGAACCCGATGACCTCCACCGGTGGACCGCCCCCAACCCGTCCACCCCGCTTGTTCGACGGCTTCCGCCAACACGGACCTCTTCTCGCGTTGGCCGGCGGCGGACAGGTCGCCACCATCGCGGTGCGTACCGGGCACCAGGTCCTGTTGCCGCTGATCGGTGCCGGAATCGGGCTCAACCTGGCCGAGGTGGGCGTGCTTGTCGCCATTGGCCGGCTGGCCGACCTGATGCTCTTTCCGTTGGCCGGCTACATCATGGATCGTTTCGGTCGGCTCTATGCGATCGTTCCAGCCTTCTGCGGTCTCGGGGTGGGCTTTCTTATGCTGGCGGCGGCTGAGGGCTACACGGCCGTTGTGGTTGCAGCCACCGTGATCGGCCTGGCCAACAGCATTGGATCTGGCACCATGCTTACCTTGGCCAGCGACTTGGCTCCCCCAGCGAACCCGTCGCCCTTCCTCGCTTCGCTGGGCACTATTCGTGAGAGCGGAAAGATCGCCGGCCCCGTCTTGGTGGGATGGTTGGCCGATGTGGCCGGACTCCCTACCGCGTCTGTTGCGCTCGGTTGTCTGGCCTTCCTCGCTACCGCCCTGATCGTCTTCGGAATCGGCGAGACGAGGGACCGAGCGCCAACGCTCGAGGCTGCGCTCTAACTCGTCGCCACACCAGATCTGTTCGGCCAGACCGGCGGCGCCTCCAGGCCGCTGCTAGAAAGCGGATCGTGCCCTTTGTCTCGGTGAACGGACTCGACCTCTACTACGAGCGCCACGGCGCCGGGCCCCCGCTGCTGAACATCGGCGGCTCCGGCGGCGATTTACGGCAGTCACTGTCAGCGCGTTCGCCGCTGAATCAGCACTTCGACGTCATTCACTACGATCAGCGGGGGCTCGGACAAACGAGCAAGCCCGCCGGCCCCTACACGATGGCCGACTACGCCGACGACGCGGCAGCGTTGCTGGCCGAGATCGGCTGGACCTCGGCCAACATCGTGGGTACCAGCTTCGGCGGCATGGTCGGACTCGAACTGGCGCTGCGCCATCCCTCCGCCATCGACAAAATGGTCTTGAACTGCACCTCTCCCGGCGGACGGCTGCCCTCGTTCCCAATCGAGGAGCTCGAGAAGATGGATTCCGAAGCAGCGCTCGAGATGAAACTCGGCCTACTCGACAATCGCTGGGATCCAGGCCGAGACGACCCAATCCCCGGACTCGGTTCGTTCTACGACATTCTGATCGAACGGTCGCGACAGCGGCGCAGCGATGAAGACCAGGCACCATTCCTGCTGCAACTCGAGGCCCGGGCCAACCACGACGTATCCCGCCGGCTCGGCGACATCATCTGCTCCACCCTGGTGTGCGCTGGCGAATTCGACGATCAAGCACCGCTTCCAAACTCTTTGGCCCTCGTCGAAGGCATCGAGGGAGCCGACCTTCGCGTGTTCCAGGGAGGCCACCTGTTCCTGATGCAGGACAAGACAGCCTTCCCAGCAATCATCGAATGGCTCAAGGGGGCCTGACCTCACCGATCGCTAGTACGGCCAGGCGGGAGTCTCACCAGGAGGCAGATCGACCTGGAACGTATTCAGCGTTAGCGATACGAGGCAGTAATATCCGACCAGCTGTACGAGTTCGACCATTCCCTGGTCGCCGACGTGGGAATGGGCGGCGGCATAGATCTCGTCTGAGACCCGACCGCTACTGAGCAGGCCACGAGTGAGGTTGTACACGGCCTGCTCGTCGTCGGGCAGCTGTTGGGGATCTTCACCTCTACCGATGGCGGCGATGGCTTCCTCGCTCACGCCCGCTCGAATAGCCAGAGCGCTGTGGGCATACCACTCGAAGTTCGATCGCCAGTGAGCACCCACCGTCGAGACGGCCAACTCGAGCAGCCGATTGTCGACCTCAGTAGAGAAGCGCAGGGCCTCCCCCAGCTCCACGATGCGTTGTCCGGTCACTGGTGCGTGCATCGCAGCGTTGAAGGGTCCGACCAGACCCCCCTCGTCGTTGATGAAACGAGCGGCGTCGCCCCGCTTCCCGTTGGTGACTGACTCCCAGATCGCCTTCCGCTCAGGCGAGAGATTGTCGTTAGGAATAAACGGAAGACGAGTCATCCCCAGACCCTAATTGGCCGTTGCGAAGCGGAGCGAAGCAGCAACAGAACGCGAGGGTCAGATCGGCAAAGCCGGTGAGGCGACAGCCGAACAAGCAGAAGAGCTTTTCTTACCAGGTGTCGACTTGGGCGCGCTTCTTGCCTTCGCGATGTGGGGGCGGCGGTGCTGACTTGAGGGCCATCATGATCCAGCGGCGCGACTCGATGGGGTCGATCACATCATCGATCTCGAAGTGATCGGCGACGCTGACGCCCTTACCCATCTCGTACATGCGAGCCACGCGCTTCTCGAACTCGTCCAGCCGCTCGGTCGGATCCTCTATGGCAGCCAGCTCGTTGCGATATCCGAGTTTCACTGCCCCCTCGAGACCCATTCCGCCGAACTCTCCGGTTGGCCAGGCAACGGTGAAGATTGGCATCTTGAACCCGCCGCCCGCCATGGCCTGGGCGCCGAGGCCGTATCCCTTGCGAAGGACGATGGTGACCATCGGAACATCGACGTTGGCACCGGTCACGAACATGCGGGCCGCGTGGCGCACCAGAGCCGTCTTCTCGACCTCGGGCCCAACCATGATTCCTGGGGTGTCGCAGAAGTTGACGAGTGGGATATCGAACGCGTCGCAAAGTTGCATGAAGCGGGCCGCCTTGTCAGCTCCGTCGCTATCGATGGCGCCAGACAAATGCACCGGGTTGTTGGCAACGATGCCTACAGGGCGCCCCTCGATGCGAGCGAAGGACGTGATCATGCCGAGTCCAAAATCCTTGCGGATCTCCAAGACCGAGCCGACGTCGAACATGGTCTCAATCACCTCGCGCACGTCGTACATGCGGAGGCGGTTCTCGGGAATGATGTGCCGAAGACGGCGCTGGTCGTGGATCTCCCAGTCGGCGATGGTTCCCTGGAAGTACGAGAGATACTTCTTGGCTACCTCGACCGCCTCGGCTTCGTCCTCAACCAGAATGTCAATGACCCCGTTCGACACCTGATCCTCAACCGGGCCCACCTCCGTCGGGCGGAACACGCCAAGACCTCCACCTTCGATCATGGCCGGACCGCCCATGCCCAAGTTGCTGTCCTTCGTTGCGATAATCACGTCGCAACACCCGAGGAGCGCGGCGTTGCCAGCAAAGCAGTAGCCCCCATTGATGCCGACCAGCGGCACCAGCCCGCTCAACTCCCCCCAAAGGCTGAAGGCCAGACAATCGAGGCCGGCGACAACGAGACCATCGGTATCGCCCGGTCGGCCACCACCGCCTTCGGCGAACATCACGACGGGCGTGCGCAGCTTGGCCGCAAGCTCAAAGACTCGGTCCTTCTTGCGGTGATTGTTGGCTCCCTGGGTTCCAGCCAGAACCATGTAGTCGTAGGTGACCACCATGGCCTGTGCTTTGTCTTCGTCGAAGAGATCGCCGTTGATGCTCCCAACGCCGCCGATCAGACCATCGCCGGGAGTCTTCTCGATCAGTTCGTCCAACGTTCGCCGCTTGCGCTGAGCGGCGACGACGAGCGGGCCCCATTCGATGAAGGAGTCGCCATCGGTCAGGTGCGCGATGTTCTCGCGCGCGGTACGGCGACCGGTTGCGTGCCGTTTGGCCACAGCCTCAGGTCGATTCTGATCGAAGCCGAAGCCGTGGCGGGCGATTGCTTCGGCCAAATCCGGCCGGATCACATCGAGGTCGACGATGTGCTCGGCAACGTCGCCCGATCGCTGGACGTCTGCTTCTTCGACGATCACGAGCTGATGGCCTTCGAAAATGGCGTCGCCGGCACTGACCTTGATTCCTCGCACGACACCGCTGACATCCGCAGTGATGACATGCTCCATCTTCATGGCTTCCATCACGAGCAGCTGAGTCCCAATTACCACTTCGTCGCCCTCGGCGACGTCGACACTCACGATCGTCCCCTGCATCGGTGCGTTCACCGCAGCCTGCCCGTCTATGGCCTCGGGAGGTGTGCTCGACGGCTTGGCAGCCACGGCCTCCTTACCAAGAGACAACACCGCCAAGGGGTCGGATGCGTCGACTCGGGTGCCGGCCAGCGAGGGAGCCGCCGCTTCAGCCACCCGCTCGTTGGCGGGAATGGAGTCGATCAGCTCTTGAGCGTTGGCCGCGATGAAGCCGGTTGAAACATCGTTGGCGATCACCGACGGGTGAGCAATCAAAGCTCCGAGAAAGCCAGCGTTGGTTGCAACCCCTTCGATGCGGAACTCTTCGAGGGCCCGCCCAGCTCGACTGAGGGCAGCGGCCAGGCCCCCGGTGCGGGTGGTTGCGATGACCTTGGCCAGCAACGAGTCGAAGCTGGGTGAGGTGGTGTATCCGGCGTAGCCGTACGTGTCGGTGCGGATGCCGAGGCCGGACGGAATGTCGAACTGGGTAAGGGTGCCTCCACTCGGCTTGGCCGATCCATCGGGCTGCATCACTTCGGTGTTGATCCGTAGCTGTACTGCCTGCCCCACCGCCGGAGGTGAGTCGGCAAGTCCAAGATCATCGAGCGTGGCTCCGCCAGCCAGCAGTAGTTGAGACTGGACGAGGTCGATGCCCGTCACTTCTTCAGTGACGGTGTGCTCGACCTGGAGGCGTGCGTTGGCCTCGATGAAGAAGAACGAGCCGCTCGACCGGTCGACGAGAAACTCGAAGGTGCCAAGGCTGCGATATTCGGTGGCGGCTGCGAGCGAGATGGCGGCATCCAGGAGACCGGTTCGAACCGCGGCGTCGAGTCCTGGTGCCGGTGCGAGCTCCACGATCTTTTGGTTCTGACGTTGAAGGCTGCATTCTCGCTCCCACAGGTGCGTGACCTTGCCCGTTCCGTCACCAATGACCTGTACCTCGATGTGGCGAGCGTCGAGGACTAACTGCTCGGCGTACACAGCGCCGCTGCCGAACGCGGCCGAGGCCTCTGATTGACAGCGTTCGAACGCCGCTGCGGCGTCGTCAGCTGCGACCACTCGGCGCATCCCTCGACCGCCGCCGCCGGCAACCGCCTTCAGCATGGCGCCACCATGTTCAGCGACAAAGGCCGCCGCCTCATCGGCACCTGCGAGCACTGAGGTGCCGGCAAGAACGGGCACTCCGACGTCGGTCGCCAACTGCCGGGCACGGGATTTGTCGCCGAACAGCGCCAGCGTTGTCGGCGTCGGGCCCACAAACGTGATGCCCGCTCCCTCGCAGGCTGTGGCGAATAGTTCGTTCTCACTGAGGAACCCATACCCGGGGTGCACGGCATCGCAGCCGTGCTCAATCGCAACGGCCACCAGTTGCTCGATATCCAGATAGGCCGCTCCGCCTCGACCCTCGAGCTCGACTGCGACGTCAGCTTTCGCGAGATGAAGTGACGCCGCGTCATCGGCCGGCGCAACGGCGACGGTCTCGATTCCGAGTTCGGCTGCGGCTCGAAGGACCCGACAAGCAATCTCGCCGCGATTCGCTACCAGCAGGCGGGTGAAGGGGGAACGGTCGACCATGGTGGTGAGTTTCGCACCCCGAGCCGACCAGCAGAAATCAGATCAGCGCAGGTGACGGGTTCGCGCCGTGCGAAACAACAGCAGGTAGTAGGCGCCGGCAGCGGCTACCGCCGAGAAACGCGTCAGGGTGCCGACCATGTTGCCCGACTGAACAGCAAGACCAGTCCAGTAGGCACCAGCAGCCAGAATGAGCAGCATGACTGCGAACGACAGCTTTGCAACCACGTCCCAGCCGGCCCCCGAGCGACCCTTCCGTGTGGCTGCACCACTGTTCCGCACGGAAGAGTCATCCCTCCACGGGATCTTGTCGTTTGTCGCTTGATTCGCACCCACCATCGCCGAACGTAACGGCCGCTTTGATGTCGCTGCAGAGATGAACTGCTCAGACGGGTGGCGTTGCCTATCTCTGGTTTGCTGTCGCTCTGGTTTAGAGTCGCGACATGGAAGCCACCGAGACGCTGCACTGGAATGACACCGACGTCGAAGTCCACAAAGTGGTGGTCGGCCCCTACGAGAACAACGTTTTCGTGGTCCGCTGCCGTCACACGGGCGAGGCGGTGTTGCTCGACGCCGCAAACGAACACGAGCGACTACTCGAACTGGCCAGCAATCTCGGGGTGAAAACCATCCTCGAGACCCACGGCCACTGGGATCACATCCAGGCCATCCCCGCGGTACGCGATGCTGGCTTCGAAGTCGGTGTGACGGCGGCTGACGCGGCCATGCTGCCGAGCTACGACTACATCCTCGAGGATGACTCGATGATCGAGTTCGGTCGGCTCCGGCTCCACACGGCCATCACACCCGGCCACACTCCGGGGTCGATCTGCTTCAAACTCGTCGACAAGCCGCTTCTCTTCACCGGCGACACTCTTTTTCCCGGTGGCCCAGGAAAAACGACACCCGACACCGGCGACTTCGACGAGATCATTCAGTCGATCGATGCACGGCTGTTTCCCTATGACCCAGACACCATCGTGTTACCGGGCCATGGCGATGACACCACCATCGGGACCGAAAGACCGAAACTGCAGGAGTGGGTCGACCGAGGCTGGTAAGGGCAGGGTTAGTACTGTTCGGGCGACAAAGCTGCCGCCGATCTTCAGATCGGTTGCCGGTAGCTCGGCTAACTGTTGAAGCGAAGCGACGCCAGTCCCGAAGTCGTCAAGCGCAACGGGTATGCCGGCCGACCACGAGAGCGAATGGCTCATCGGCTGCGCACCGCTGCTCTAGCTCATCGTTCAACAGGCGGCGGTTGGCCAGATTGCTCAGGGGGTCGTGCGTCGCCGCGTGCTTGAGCTGCTCGTCGAGCTGTCAAGTTCCGTTCGTGGATCTCTCCCAGGAGCTCCAGTCCGGCAATTGCCTCGATCCCCTCGCCTTCAGCGCCCACCTCAGATCAGCTCAACCACCACTTGGGGCTACCTAGCAAGGCCGCTATCGGCTCGCCAGACAGACCTATCGACCGAAGTTGGCAGCTACCGACGGGTCGGTTTCGGCCAACTTGAGCATGTCGGCATCAGCCTCTGAGGCATCACCCAGCGAGAACAGGCGGTTGTAACCCCGAAACGTTGTCTTGGTCATATGCACAGCGACTTCTGGTAACGCGACAATTCGATCGGTCCACGCAGCCACTGCATCATCCAGTTCGGCCAGCTCGACACACTCGTGGGCGAGGGCCCAGTCGGCAGCCTTCCGCCCATCGATTCGCTCGGCCAGCATCACCAGCTGACGGGAGCGGGCCATCCCGATCTCCTGTGTCAGGCGAGGGATAGCGGCCCAGGTAAGCGGCACGCCCAACTCGACTTCGGGCAGGTACCAGAGCGTTTCGGGCGTTGTGAGCCGAAAATCGCACGACATGGCGAAGCACATGCCGCCACCAATCGCATGGCCCTGCACGCGGGCGACCGTGGGAATCTCGCAGTCTTCGATGGCCCGGCAGGCGCGGCGACCGAGATGGTTGAACCAACGCCTTTCGCGCGCCGACGTCGGTGGATCGGGATCAGGTTCGGCATTGCGGTCGGCCCCAACACAAAATGACCGTCCCCGACCGCCCAACACAATCACCCGGGCCTCAGTTTCACGTTCGAGATTGCGAAACAGGTCGCCGACTTCTCTGAGAAGAACCGTGTCGACAGCATTGAGTTTCTGCGGTCGATCGAACCAAATCCTGAGTACTTCGCCGTCGCGTTCGGAATCAAGGGTGGAGAAATCGTCGGTGACAGAGACAACGGCCATGGCCATGACGTTAACCGGTGCACAGAAACTCACAGATTTCACTGCCCGGGACATTTCTACTACGCGGATAGGACAATTAGACTGGCCGCATGTCCGCCCCGCTGTTCGAGATCGACGACCTTCACGTCAGCACGGTTGCCGAGGGCAATCAGCCAGCGACTCAGATCCTCAAAGGAGTTTCGCTGACGGTGGAAGAGGGAGAGATTCACGCCCTGTTGGGGCCCACCGGTTCCGGAAAGTCGACGTTGGCCTCGGCGCTCCTTGGCTCACCCGGCTACGAGGTCACAGCCGGACGCATCCTCTTCCGGGGTGACGACATTACGTTGTGGGGCACCGACGTTCGTAGCAAGGCCGGCCTGTTCCTCGCCTTCCAAGACCCGCAAGAACTTGCCGGAGTCTCGGTGCTCAACTTCCTTCGGCAGGCCGTCGTTGCTCGCTATGGCAGCGAGACGAGCTTGATCGAACTTCGTCTTTCCCTGATCGAATGGATGGACACATTGGACATCGACCACTCGTTCATCGAACGATATGTCAACGAGGGACTCTCTCGTCACGAGAAGCAGCTCAACGAGATTCTCCAGATAGCGGTGCTCGAACCGGAGATGGCCATCCTCGACGAGACCGGCTCGGGGCTTGACATCGATGCACTCCGGACCGCTGCAAGGGGACTACAGAAAGTCCGAAAAAGCCAACCTTTCCTCGGCATCCTGGCCATCGCCCACGACAATCGGCTGCTCGAGCACCTCGAACCCGATCTCATCCACGTCCTCATCGACGGTCAGATCATCGCTGCTGGGGGCACGGAGATCGCCGCTCAATTCGAAACCAACGGATACGAGAGCTTCCGATGACCTCTCTTGACATCGCAGCCATCCGCAAGGACTTCCCAATCCTGGAGCAGCTTCAAGGCGACCGCCGTGTGGCCTTCCTCGACTCGGCTGCCTCCTCGCAACGGCCCGACCAGGTCATCGAGGCGATGAACCGGCTGTATCGCACCAATTACGCGAACGTTCACCGCGGCGTTTATCAGTGGGCCGAGCAGGCGACGAACGCTTTCGAAGCGGCTCGCAAGACCGTCGCCCGTTTCATCGGTGCGGCTGATGATCGCGAAATCATCTTCACCAAGAACGCGACCGAAGCAATCAATCTGGTCGCGGGCTCCTGGGGTCGCGCCAACCTTGGGCCGGGCGATGCTGTGGTGCTCACCATCATGGAGCATCACGCCAACATCGTGCCCTGGCAAATGTTGGCAGCGGAGAAAGGGTTCGAGATTCGCTGGATACCCATGACCGCCGACGGTCAGCTCGACCTCGCTGATCTCGACCGGCTGCTGGACGGAGCCAAGTTGTTGGCCTTCACCGCCATGTCGAATGTTCTCGGCACGCTCACACCGGTGCAGGCGCTGGTCGAAGCCGCCCACGCCAAAGGGGCGCTGGCCCTCGTTGATGCCTGCCAGTCGGTACCTCACATGCCCACCGACGTCGTCGCCATGGGTGCCGACTTCGTGGCATTCAGCGGACACAAGATGCTCGGACCGAGTGGCATAGGAGTGCTTTGGGGCCGAGCTGAACTACTCGAGGCAATGCCACCATTCCTCGGTGGCGGCGGCATGATCCTCAATGTCACCACCGAGGGATTCATCCCCGACGGCATTCCGGCCAAGTTCGAAGCCGGCACGCCCCCGATCGCCGAAGCAGTCGGCCTTGGTGCCGCCATCGAGTACCTCGAGGCTCTTGGGATGGACGCCATCCGACAGCACGAGGTCGAGCTCACGGCCTATGCACTCCGGACGTTGAGCGAGCGCTTGGGCGACGATTTGGTCATCCACGGGCCGAGCGAGCCAGCCGCCCGCGGTGGCGTGCTATCTCTCGAACTCGTCGATGTGCATGCTCACGATGTGAGCCAGGTACTCGACGAACACGCAGTCGCGATTCGCCCCGGGCATCACTGCGCCAAGCCACTGATGAGGGAGCTCGGGGTACCGGCGACAGCTCGAGCCAGCCTGTATCTCTACAACGACACCGACGATGTCGATGCCCTGGCCGATGCCCTCGTGGCGGCCCGGGACTTCTTCGCCACCTGACCTTCTCGCTGACCTTCTCGCTGTGGCGCACGCTCAGACGCATCACGCCGACAGACACATACACACACCGAACCCACGCCGACAGACACAGCCGCACACGAACGCACGACATCAGATTCGCAACCCGACGGGAGCCGATTTTCCATGGCCGGACTCGAAGACCTTTATCGCGAGATCATTCTCGACCACTACCGAAGCCCCCGAAACAAGGGCGAACTTGAGACGCCGCCTGCTCATCGCACTGAGGGGTTCAACCCACTTTGCGGCGATGAAATCGTCGTGTACGTCGCCCTCGAGGGCGACGTGATCAGCGACATCAAGATCGGCGGCCAGGGCTGTTCAATCTCACAATCGTCGGCATCAATGATGTCGGCGGCGGTGAAAGGCAAGACCATCGCTGAAGCACAGCAGCTCACGGGAGCGTTCAAGGGCATGATGAGCATCCACGAGGCCGATATCGGCGGCGACGGCTCAGAGGCTGCTGCCGGCATCGACAGCGTCGACGAAGTAGATCCTGAAGAGCTCGAGCTCGGTGACCTCGAGGCGCTTCGAGGGGTCGTCAAATTTCCGGTTCGAATCAAGTGTGCGACGCTCGGCTGGAACACGTTGAACCAGGCGTTCGACGAGGCTGAAGGAAACTGATGACCGAGGCAGCAAAGCGAGCCCCCACCGCCATCGACCGAGCATTCCTGAGCGGCCAGCCCGACGTCGGCACGCTCATCCTTGTCCGGCATGGGCAGCAGCAGTGGCCCGACCCGGACACATCGGTGTCGGGCGACTGGGTTGATCCCCCGCTTTCTGACACCGGTCGCCAACAAGCCGAATGTGTCGGCGAGTTCTTGGCCGACAAGCCGATTACCGCCGTCTACAGCTCGCAGCTTTCACGAGCTCACGACACTGGCAAGGCAGTTGCCAAGCACCACGGCCTCGAGGTCGAGGTCATCGAAGCCCTGGCCGAGATTCACCTCTACCAGGACCTGCCTCACGACGAGCGCCCGGTCGACACCATGGGCCAGAAGGCCATCGAAGGCGTCTGGGAACGCTTTGTTCAGACACAAAAGTGGGACGCCTACCCCTACACCGAGCGGTCTGCCGACTTCCGGCGCCGCGTTGGTTGGGCCGTCGAATCGACCGTCGTGAGCCACCCGGGAGAGACAATTGTGGTGGCCTGCCATGGCGGCGTCATCAACGCCTATCTCGCCGAGCTGCTCGGGCTTGACATCGACATGTTCTTCCGGCCGTTCCATGCCTCATCTCATCGGGTGCTGTTCGGGCATGGCCGTCGGGTCATCGAGACGCTGAACGAGGAGAGTTACCTCGCAGCCGCCAACTTGCTAACGCACTGAGCCAGCTCGAGATCAATGGCCGTGAGACCCCCCGAGTCGTGGGTGGTCAGCTCGATACTGACCCGGTTGTAGATATTGCTCCACTCCGGGTGGTGATTGAGCCGCTCGGCGTTGAATGCCACCTCGGTCATGAAACCGAACGCGGCAACAAACGACTTGAATATGAACTGGGCAACCAACCGATCGCCGGACCGCGACCAGTCGGCCAGATCAACCAGGGCACGGTCGATGCTGTCGTCATCGAGAAGCGGCGGAGTCGACAACCTCAGCTCCTCGAAACGGCAAACGAATCGGCACGATCGGTGAAAGACACCGGGTCGGGAACGAGGCTGTGTGTCACCCAATAAATCCTAACCGGCTCAGAAACTCTCAGCGGCCGAACCGCCACCATTTCTTCCGACCGCGTCGCGCCTCCTCAGCCCGCTGCTGCTCGACGTCGCCCTTGATGGCTGGACCGGCGTTGTTGATGATGTTCTCGGCCTCATCGAGCAACGCCGCGATCGACGGATCATCACCGACGCTTCCCGGAGGCTTGGGCGTCGGAGGTGTCACCAACGACCCATGTCGCCAGTTCACGTCAGCCAACCGACGCTCAAACCCCGTGCAATCACCAGGACAGTTCCAGGGGGCTTCGGGGGCGAGGTCGAGCGCGCACTTTCGCATCGTGTCACCACTGGGGTACGTACGGCTTTGGAAGTGTTTGCAGTCCTGTCGCATCGCCATCCCTCCAGTGTGCCACTCTCTCTGAATGGCTACCCCGCACCTCAGCGCCGAACCTGGAGACTTCGCCCCAACGGTGTTGATGCCCGGCGATCCGCTACGAGCAAAGTTCATCGCAGAGGAGTTTCTGTCCGACGTTAAAGAGGTCACGTCGGTTCGAAACATGCTGGGGTTCAGCGGCACGTACCAGGGAAAACCGGTGTCGGTGCAGGGCTCGGGCATGGGCATTCCGTCCTTTCAGATCTATGCGACGGAACTCATCAAGTTCTACGGCGTCGAGCGCATCATCCGTGTCGGGTCATGCGGAGCTCTTCAGGACGATCTCGAGTTGGGCGATGTCATCATCGCTATGGGGGCCGGGACTGATTCGATGGTCAACCGATCGCGCCTGCAGGGCCGCGACATGGCAGCGGTCGCCGACTGGAGCTTGCTCTCGGCCGCCGTAGCTTCAGCCGAGCGAGCCGGAATCACCCCCCGAGTCGGCACCATCTTTACCTCCGACTTCTTCTACGACCCTGACGTTCCGCCTTTCGACCTACTCGAACGCTACGGCTACTTGGCCGTCGAGATGGAAGCAGCCGGGCTATACGGGCTGGCGGCCGAACATGGGATCGCGGCCTTGGCCGTTTGCACCGTCAGCGACCACATCAAGAAGGCGGAAGCCATGAGTGCTGAAGCTCGCCAAAGCAGCTTTGACGCCATGATTCGCCTCGTCCTCGACTCGCTCTGAGCGCGCCGATGTGGCGTCCGCTCCCCTGCGGACCCCACATCGCCTCCTCTGCCCCGTCAGCGGAGGCGGTCCGCCTGGCGGATCATCGTGACCAGGGCGTCTGTGCGGGCGAGCGACTCAGCTTCTTCGGCTACCTGTTCGAGGGTGACGTCAGTGGCAAAGGGGCTGCCCCTCAGGCTTTCGGCGAAGGCGGCCACAGTGACGGCCAGTCGGAAGTCGTCGGAAGTGTCACCCCAGCGGTCTTCCATGATCGACATCGACATCTCGAGTCGGGTCTCACGAACATCGCCCTGCTCCGGGTCTTCCCATCGGAGTGAGGCAGTGCCGATGCGGTCTCGACTGCGTACGCCGTCACGGAGTGTTACCTCGTAGATAGCGGTTACCTGGTGTCCGGCTCCCAGCTCCCCGGCATCGACGGAGTCGTTGCGGAAGTCGCTATCGAGGACGGCCCGGTTCTCGAAACCGATCAGACGGTACGACTCGACTACTTCGTCATCGAACTCGACCTGGATCTTGCCATCGATGGCGACGGTAAGCAGCGTCGATACCAGATCGTCGCTGAACAGTTTGTCGGCCTCTTCCTCTGTATCGACGTAGGCGTAGAAGCCATCACCGTCGTCGGCCAGTGTTTCCATCACCACGTCGTTGAAGTTGCCCATGCCGACACCCACCGTGACCAGCTGAATCCCGTTGTCGGCGTCTCGGCGGATCAAGCCAACGAGACCGTCCGGGTCGGTGAGACCAACGTTGGCAACACCGTCCGATGCCAGAATGACTCGGTTGATGCCGTCTCGAATGAAGGCCTCGTTCGCCATGTCGTAGCCAGCTTCCAGACCGGCCTCGATGTTGGTCGAGCCGTCCGGCTGGAGGCTCTCAATGGCCTCGATAATGTCGTCGGAGAAACGAGCCGAGGTGGGTGACAACAGGACATCGGCGCCGTCGCTGTAGGTGATGATGGCAACAGTGTCATCTCGGCCGAGTTCTCCAACGAGCCGGGTGAGTGAGGATTTGACCAGGTCAAGCCGGTCCTGCCGACCCATCGAACCCGATGTGTCGATCACGAATACGAGCGAGGCATCGGGACGGTCGCGGTCAGCGACGATCTCGGCCTGCACGCCGATCTGGACAATCACGTTGTCGCTGTTGAACGGCGAGGGACCACCTTCGGCCACGATGGTGAGGCCTTCACGCGGCGCCGGGTAGTCGTACTGGAACGAGTTCACGTATTCCTCGACCCTCACCGATTCCTCCGGAGGCAGTACGCCCTCGTCCAACCACTGTCGACCAATCGAGTAGGCCGCAGTGTCGACATCGAGGGCGAAGGTCGAGACCGCATCCACGTCGGTGTCGACGAACCCGCGGATTCCATAGTCCTTGAAGGTGTTGTCTTCTTCGGCATCAACATCCTCACCGAAGAAGCCACGGTCGGGAGCCTGGGATGCCTGGTCCTCGTCCTGCTGCGGATCGAGACCTCCGCTTGTGGATTCCGCCACGGCTTCCTCGGCCCGGTCTGCGGCTTCATCGACCATCGCCGATTCGGCATCGTCAGACAGCGCGTCGCTGGCCGCATCTCCATCGACCCCGCCGGCCTCCTGCTCTTCAGTAGCCGAAGCAATCGTGGTCGAGAACGACTCTTCGGCATCGCTGGCGGCTCCGGAGTCGCCGTTACTGCCGGTGTCGTTACTGCCGGTGTCGTCGCCGCTACCGCTGCAAGCCGAGGCAGCAAGAGAGAGCGCCAGGAGAAGGGACAGTGGCCGGGCCCACGTCGAGCGGTCCCGGGTCGTGGTGTGTTTCTGTGCGTTCATGCCCGACGTAGGCGACCGCCAAACCCCCTTGGTTCCCCGCGTCACAAAACCGTCGCAATCCCGTCACACGGGCAACGAGCATCAGGCGGCTAATAAAGTTGCCCGCACAAGCGAGCGGTTTTGATGGAGTTGTGAGCGCAAGCGAACAACTCAAGAATCTCTCGGCGCCTCAGGCGCCGAGAGATTCAGCCTATAGAGCCTTCCATTTGCAGCTCGATGAGGCGGCTCCACTCGACGGCGTACTCTTTGGGGAGCGTACGAGTGACGGGTTCGATGAATCCGTTCACGATTAGGCCGATGGCCTGCTCTTCAGAGAGGCCACGGCTCATCAGGTAGAACAGCTGCTCGGCATCGACCTTCGAGGTGGCCGCCTCGTGACCAACCTCAGCGTCGGGCGCACCGATCTTCATGTTGGGGTGGGTGTCGCTGATCGACATGTCGTCGAGCATCAGTGCGTCGCTCTGCACGTGGCTTCTACAGCTATAGGCGTCGTCTTCGATTCGGACGAGTCCGCGGTAGCTCGAGCGGCCGCCGTCCTTGCTGATCGATTTCGACACGATCTGTGAGGTGGTCTCGGCGGCGGCGTGCACCACATTGGCGCCCGTGTCCTGATGCTGGCCGCTACCGGCATAGGACACCGACAGAACTTCCCCGCCGGCTTTGGGTCCTGCCAGCCAGATTCCCGGGTATTGCATGGTGAGCCGGCTCCCAATGTTCCCGTCGATCCACGCCATGTGACCTTCAGCTTCAACGTGTGCATGCTTGTTGACCAGGTTGAAGACGTTGGACGACCAGTTCTGGATGGTGGTGTAGGCGACGTGTGCGTTGGGTTTCACCACGATCTCTACGACGGCCGAGCGCAGCGAGTCTGAGGTGTAAACGGGCGCCGAGCAGCCCTCGATGTAGTGAACTCTTGCACCCTCGTCGGCGATGATCAGCGTTCGCTCGAACCGACCCATCTTCGCGGCGTTGAGCCGCAAATCGGTTTGCAGCGGCATCTCGACTTCGATGCCGGGTGGCACGTAGACAAACGAGCCACCGGACCACACCGAAGAGTTGAGCAACGAGAACTTGTTTTGATTGGGCGAGGTGAGCTTGCCAAAGTACCGCTTCACGATCTCCGGGTATTCACGCAACGCGGTGTCGGTGTCGGTGAAGATGACGCCTTGGCGTTCGAGGTCTTCCCGGTTCTCGACCTGACCATTGCTTGGCTTGGTGTCGTAGCAGATGTCGTCGAAGTCGATCTCGGACAGGTCACCGCCCCAGGTCGGCATTGACCGCTTCTCGAACTGGCCAAGCGCCTCGAGGCGGAGCGCTAGCATCCACTGAGGCTCTCCCCTCATCCACGACATCTCACGAAGGACCGTCTCGTTCAGGCCCTTCGTGAGGATTGTGGGTCGAGGGTTCATCGAGGCCTCAGTCGAGCCGCCGAAGCTCCTGGCGGTAACGCTGGGCCCGCTCCTTGTAGGTGTTGGCCCCGTAGGTGATCGCCTCGTCAGCCACGCGATCGGGCAGGATTTTCGCCGGAATTCCCAAGGCCATAGCCCGCGATGGGACGATCGTATCGTTGGTCACCACGGCGTTGGAGCCCACCAGCGACCAGCTATGGAGCACGACACGGTGCAGCACAACGGCCCCGTTGCCGACGAGCACATCGTCTTCCACGGTGCAGCCTTCGAGGTGCACCAGGTGGCCGATGACACAACGGTCGCCGACGATGGTGGGGTGTTGATCAGTCACGTGGATGACCGAGCCATCCTGGATCGAGGACTCAACGCCGACTCGGATGTACGACAGGCCATCCCCTCGCAGCACAGCTTGCGGCCAGATCGATGAACCTGCACCGATCTCGACATTGCCGATCACCGTTGCTTGCGGATGAACGAATGCCGTCTCGTGGATCTTGGGTTCGACGTCACCAAGTGCGTAAATAGCCATGAAGTGTCGACCCTAGCCACCCAAACGGCGAACCGAGAACTGCCAATCAAGACGCTCTCGCCTTTGCGGAGAAGCGCAGGTGGGCAGCAGATTACCTAGCCCATAGTGACCACTTACTGTGGAGTTGGGCCACTTAGCGTGCGTAGACTGGATGAATAACCACCGTTGTTCGGTGTGTGACACGGTCAGGCGTCGTTTCTCATCGACGTCCCGCCGTTTGATCGTGGAGGATTCGTGGGGTTAACCGCACCCGCCGTGCCATTGGCATCGAGCGCGAGCAGCAAGCACATCACTGCGACCAACGTGTCCGGCTTGTGGGCGACGATCACGTTGGCGTCGCTGGTGGCAATGGCAGCCTGGGCCCGGGACGGGCTGTGGCTGATCGCCTTTCTCGGGGTCATCATCTTGGTTCACGAGGGGGGCCACTGGTTCTTCGCTCGTCGGGCCGGTATGAGACCCACCGAGTTCTACTGGGGGTTTGGTCCCGAGATCGTTGGCTTCGACTACGACGGGTGCCGCTATGGCGTGAAAGCCATCTTCCTCGGTGGATACGTCAAGCTCTGGGGCATGACCCCGACCTCGGAACTGCCCGAGGGCATAGCCGAATCCGACACTTATCGAGCGGCAACTCATCGGGGCCGCCTGGCCACCATCCTGGCCGGCCCCTTCACCAACTTCGTCACCGCTGCGTTTGCGTTCGGAGTCGCCAATTTGCTCGATGGCGGCGGCATCTTCATCAGCTTCACCCAGGGCTTCGTCGACGTTTGGCACGTCATGGAGGGCACGGGGCAAGCCCTGTGGCTCTGGATCTCGAGCCTCGACGCCTACTTCGGGGTGGTATTCGACACCTCGGCCGACCCAAACAGCGGGCCGGTCCGGTTCCTGTCGCCCGTACAACAGGCCGAAGTGTCCGGATACGCCGTTGCGAACGGGGCCACCATGGCGTTGCGCTGGTTTGCCATTCTCTCGGCGGCCGTCGGCATGGTGAACCTACTTCCCCTGCCGCCGCTCGACGGGGCCCACGCTGCGGTCACCTTCGTCGAGGGGGTCACCCAACGTCTCAAGCGCGACGATTCAGTTCGTGTCGACGTTCGTCGACTCGAACCACTCGCCTACATGACCATCGGCGCCCTTGTCGTGTTGTCGTTGGGCGCCCTTGTTTTGGACCTCCGAGATCTCGGGATCTCGTTCTAGGCCCGTGCTGTTCCAGCGCTCGTCGGGCGAACCGCTAGTCGGTCGAGCCAAAGGTGCCGTACTGACCCTTGTAGAAGATCATCGGCGCGCTTTCGGTAACAGTGTCGAGATGCTGCACCCGACCGATGTAGAGGTCGTGGTCGCCAGCCTCGACCACTGAATCGAGTGTGCAGTCCATCACGGCGAGGATGTCGGGTAGCACTGGGGCCCCGGTTCCCGGCGCGGCCGTCCACTCGACGCCGTCGAATTTGTCTTCGGCCTTTGAGGCCATCAGTCCGCACAGTGCCAGTTGACTGTCGGCTAACACGTTCACGCAGAAGTGTCCGGCGTCCTTGATGCCGACGCCGCTACCCGAGGTATTGCCAAGGAAGAAGCCGACCAGCGGCGGATCGAGCGAGATCGAGACGAACGACCCGATGGCGACCCCTAGCGGGCCCTGCGGGCTGTTGGCAGTCACCACCGTGACTCCTGTCGGGAAATGTCCCATCACTCGCCGGAACTCGCCACCGTCAATCATCGGATCATCAGACATGAGGCGAGAGCTTAGGTCCGATCGGGCACTCCGGTCGATAGCAGCCGCTACGGAGAACCGGAGGTCAGGACCAGCCCTTCATTGGCCGCCATGACCTCGAGCCGGTCACCTACATACCGCTGCGTGCGTACAACCGCATCCTGCACCCAGTCATCGTCGTGGGTGGGATCGTGATGGAACAACACCAGCCGCTTGGCTCCTGCCTGAAGGGCAACCTCGGCCGCGAATTCGGGAGTCGAGTGACCCCAGGTTGCCTTGGCCTCGAACTCAACGGCGTCATACTGAGCGTCGTGGACGAGAATGTCGACGTCGGCACAGAGGGCGAGCACCTCTGGCGTGACCGTTCCGCTGCCGTCGATGGGCTGTTGGTGATCGGGCAGATAGGCAACCGACCCATTGCCACAGTCAACGCGGTAGCCGTTCGTTGGGCCAATGTGGGGAACGTCGGCCGCTGTCACCGTCGCCGACCCGACAACTCGTGTCGACGCTGTCATCTCGACATAGTCGATCCGACCGGGCAGGTCATCGAGGGCGACCGGGAAGAACGGCGGCCGGATGAGCGCAGCGACCTCGTGCTCCAAGCTCTCGCCGTCTTGCGCCGGACCAACGAGCGTGAGATGGGCACCGTCGCGAAGAATCGGGCCGAAGAACGGAAGGCCCTGCATGTGATCCCAATGCAGGTGAGTTACGAGCGCCGTGGCTCGAATAGGCCCACCGTCCGCCTCGGTTTCAAGATCGGCACCGAGATACCTCAGGCCAGTTCCGCAGTCGAAAATAATCGGGTCGTCTTCGCCCGCCTGCACCAAAACGCAAGAGGTGTTGCCACCAAAGCCACTCGTGGCGTCGCAAGAGCACGGGGTAGACCCGCGTACCCCGTAGAACGTCACCTGCAGCATGTCGGGTTCCCCTCGCGACTTCGGCCGCGTTCGACTGGACCAGTCACGCTAGACGCGTCCTACTGGGCCTGGGAAGGGGTCGACCGCCAGCTTCGGTGTGAATAAGGTCTCACCCAATGACTTCAACCGAACCCGCCAACGCCGCTCCACCCCTACCGGACGGACTCGTTGTTGTCGTAAAACGAGACTGCGAAACGTGCGAGATGGTGGCACCACTCCTGGCCACCGTGGCCGGGTCGAACACCCTCACGGTGTACAGCCAGGACGATCCGAGCTTCCCCAACGACCTTGCCGGAGTCATTGACGACACCAGCCTCGAGTTCTCGTGGCATCACGACATCGAGACGGTCCCCACTCTCATCCGGGTGGAGGAAGGGGCCGAGACCAGCCGCATCATTGGCTGGTCGCGCTCGGAGTGGCAATCGTTCTGCGGAATCGATGACCTCGGGTCCGCCTTACCCGAAATGCGACCGGGGTGCGGCTCGATGTCGGTCGATCCGCAGTACGCCGACGAACTAAATGTGCGCTTCAGCGGCTCGTCGTTGAGCTCTCGTCGTATTGAGTTCGCAGCACTCGAGGACGAGATGGAAGCAGCGTTTGATCGGGGTTGGTCTGATGGTCTGCCGGTAATTCCGCCAACCGAGGCACGTGTCCTGCGAATGCTCGAGGGCACCAGTCGCGACCCCGCCGACACGGTTGCCATCATCCCTCCAACCCTCACAGAGGCCACGGTCGAACAGGTCGCAATCAATGCGGTGATGGCCGGCTGCAAGCCCGAGTACTTTCCGGTCGTGCTCGCCGCCGTCGAAACGTCATGCTCCGACAGTTTCAACATGCACGGTCTCCTGGCAACCACCTTCTTCTCAGGACCAATCTTGGTTGTCAACGGCCCCATTGCCGGTCGCATAGGCATGAACAGCCATGGCAACGCCTTCGGACAGGGAAATCGAGCCAACCTCACCATTGGTCGAGCTCTTCAGCTAGTCGTCCGGAATTTGGGGGGCGGACGTCCTGGGGGTGTCGATATGGCGGCGCTTGGTTCACCCGGCAAACTCGGCTTTTGCTTCGCCGAACGTGAACACGACTCGCCGTTCACTCCGCTGTCGGCCGACTTCGGTCTTGCCCCGGGCACCGACGCCGTCACGGTCTTCGCTGGCCAGGGTCCGACGCCGATCGTCGATCAAATGTCTCGGACTCCTGAATCGTTGACGCGAACGTTTGCCTCGATGTTGCTGGCGACCGGCCATCCAAAGCTGGCCTTCGGATGGGATGCGCTACTCGTTATCTCACCCGAACATGGCCGGGTTTATCGCGAAGCGGGTTGGGACAAGGCCCGGTTGCGTAGCGAACTCGAGCCCCTGCTGACGATCGAGACCGACCGCATGCTGCAGGGCGTCGATGGCATGGCCGAGGGACTACCCGCCTTCCTCGCGGGAAAGCAGCTGCCGAAGTTTCGACCTGGTGGCCTGCAGATCGCCTACGCCGGAGGCGATGCTGGGATGTTCTCAGCCATACTTTCTGGGTGGGTGGGTGGCGAGAAGGGCAGCAACCCGACGAGCGCCGCCATCGGCCCTTGGCAGTGAGACCTGTGCTGCGGTCCTCGATTGTGCCAGTATTGAGCAAAGCTGAAACTCACTTCGGCATCGCCCACAACCCAGGGGATCATCCATGAGCATCGTTCTCGATCCGACGGCCGGCAAGGTCGCACAGTCGATCGAGCGGGTCGATCGACTCAGCTCGATCGACGGCAAGATCGTCGGCCTCCTTGACATCTCGAAGCCTCGGGGTGACCGGTTCCTCGACCGGCTCGAAGCGCGGCTCGTCGAGCACGGCGCGACCGTGAAGCGGTTCGCCAAACCAACCTTCACCAAGCCGGCACCCGTTGACCTCCGACACGAGATCGCGACCAGCTGTGATGCGGTGATCGAAGCGCTCGCCGATTGAGGCAGCTGCACGTCGTGCAGTGTGCACGACATCGCAGATCTCGAGCGTCGCGGTATTCCTGGCGTGTTTGTCGCCAGTGAAGTGTTCGTCGACGCAGCTCAGAAGCAGGGCGAAGCCCTTGGCTTCCAGCCCGACCGTCACTTCGTTGCGCACCCCATTCAAGACCGCACCGATGACGAAATGGCGACGCTTGCCGACAAGGCTGTTGACGCCCTCATCGAGAAGCTCACCGGGGCCTGAACTGTCCGACAAGAGCTCTCAGCCAGAGCCCGAGGCAACCATCGAGCTAACGGCGGAGACCGAGCTGACGGCTGAAGCTCAGCCGAAGGCGGTCTCCGAGCCGTTCAAGTCAAAAGCTGAGAAGGTGGCATTGGTCACCAAACATCGGCGCGCCCTTGCTGATGTCCTCGAATCACTCGACGAAGCCGAATGGAACCATCCAAGCCTCTGCGACGGCTGGGATATTCGTCATGTGGTTGGCCATCTGCTGACGCCAGCCCTCTCGCCGTCGCGCCGCACGGCAGTCACCGTTGCCAAGAGCGGCAGCTATACGAAGGCGTTCGATCGTCTCGCTCGGGAGTTTGGCGAGCAGTCTCCGGCTGAGCTTTTGAAGGCACTTCGAGAGCACGCTGACAATGTATGGGTCTCCCCGATCATGGGGGCAGCAGCGCCGCTCACCGACATCCTGGTTCATAGCCAAGACATTGTGAGGCCGTTGGGCATCGAACTCACCGTTGACCCTTTGGAAGTCGACCCAGCCCTCACCTTTGTCGTTGGCAACAAATCGAACCAACTGTTCGTGAAGCCAAAGCGCTACGCCGGTCTGCGCCTCATCGCCACCGATCTCAAATGGAAGGTCGGCAAAGGAGCCGAGTTGGAGGGTCCGGCAATCGAACTTCTACTAGCGGTCATGGGTCGAGGTGTGGCCCTGAAGCACCTCAGTGGCCCCGGCTTCGACCTCCTTTCCGAACGGATCTAGCCCTCCGAACACAGCTAGGCCGCCGACAGAGTTAGTTCGGAAGCGAGACCAACGGACCGTTGACGAGGACGAGACCATCACTGACGAGCGTCTCAAGAACCCGGTCGGCCCGTGCCACATCCTCAGCCCACCCCATAGCCGATGGCACATCGGCTCGGCTCAGCGCTCCTGCTCGCAAACGCTTCACAAGTCGGCCCCGACCTTGTCGATCGGACCCTAAGAACGGGCTCTGCTTACCCGAACCACCGGCTGAACCAATAGCCGGGTCGGGCTCAGGATTGCCGGCAATCGACCAGCTACAGAAGCTCGACACTGGACAGGTAGCGCACACCGGATTCGATGAGGTGCAGAACGCCGCGCCCAGGTCGAAGAGCCCCTGATTCCATCGCCAGCCATCGCCGTGCGGCACCAGTTCCGTGGCCAAACGCTGTGCCGCAGCCGGTTTGAGCGAGCGACCAGCCGTGCGGGCCAGAACTCGAGCCACGTTGGTGTCAAGCACGCCGTCGTCTTCCTCGTAAGCGAAGACGCGGACCGCCCGGGCCGTATACGGCCCTATTCCGGGCAGTGCGAGCAGGTCAGCCAGTTCTGTAGGCACCCGCCCATCGTGGCGGTCGCACACGGTCACGGCTGCTCGATGCAGGTTGACGGCTCGGCGGTTGTAACCGAGCCCCGACCACTCATCGATGACGTCAGCAATCGGGGCTGCAGCGCAATCTGCGGGGGTCGGGAATCTCACGAGAAAACGGGGCCATCGATCGATGACTCGGGAAACCTGGGTCTGCTGCAACATGAGCTCTGAGACCAAGATCGGCCATGGCTCTCGGGTATGCCGCCACGGCAGGTCGCGACCGTCGAGGTCAAACCAGGCAAGAAGGGCCGCGTGCACCGGCCAAAACCTATCGGCGAGCGTGACGACGGGCATAACAAGTGCGCAACCCCGGTTGGGTTAGCCATGACCACGCGGCGTGTACGAGAAGTCGGCGATTCCCTGCCTGATGTCGGCCTCGTCGATCACACCGGCCAGGTTTGGCGCCCCTCGCAGCTCGCCGGGTCACCGGCGCTGCTGATCTTCCACCGTCACCTGGCCTGACTCCCGTGCCAGGCCCATATCGCCGCCGTGCGCGAGCGACAAGCAGAGCTCGACGCTCACGACATCACCGTGGTGGTAATAACGTTCACGAAGCCTCGAAACCTCGCCACTTACCGGCGGCGCTTCACTGAACCGTTCACCGTCGTGACCGACCAAGACCTCCTGCTCTACCAAGCGCTGGGATTCGGAAGGGGATCGCCACTTCGCGTCTGGGGATGGCGGGCAGCGAGGAAATACATCGAGCTCATGCGCAAGGGGGCCCGACCCGAGAAGTCGAACGAGGACACACTGCAGCTGGGAGGTAACGCTCTGCTTGACGCCAACGGCCGTCTGTCTTGGGTCTACTCGGGTGCCGGCCCCGATGATCGGCCAAGCATCGACGAGATTGTGGCCCAAATCGCCAGATTGTGACCATCGACCTTGCTCAGGATGCGTTCTGTATCCGGGCGGTCCCCTATTCTCGGCCGTCTATGACGACGCCAGACCTCCAAGACGCCGCCTCCGCCATCGAGATCGCGGCCAGCATCATCCGCGGAGCAACCGTTCACCTCAAGGAAACCAGCTCGGTCGATGCCGACCAGGTCCTCGCCTACGACTTGGCCCACGCCGCGGCGGCCATCGAGACGGCCCGAGGCATGCTCGACTACGGCAGCAAGGGCGAGATCGAAGCCAAGCTGGCGTGCGTTTTCATCGCCGACGCCGTTGCCGATCTGGGCAGCAAGATCTGGGGCCGCGAGACCCAGTGGGCCACAACCAACAACGCGCTCGACGGAGCCCGCGAGTTCGTCAGTGCGTGGCGCGATCCCGCCACACTGGCCGACCTTGCGTTCCAGGAAGGTCCGCTGCACCTCGACAGTGAGTTCGAGCTCGTGCGCGACACCTTCCGCCGATTCGGTCAGGAGCAGATAGCGCCCCACGCCGAGCACATCCACCGCGACAACACCGATATTCCCGAAAGCATCATCAGCGGTCTGGCCGAGATGGGTGTGTTCGGGCTTTCGATTCCCGAGGAGTACGGCGGCTTCGCCACCGGTGGCGAATCTGACTACTACGGCATGGTCATCGCGACCGAGGAACTCAGCCGGGCTTCGCTAGGTGCAGGCGGATCGTTGATAACCCGCCCCGAAATCTTGGCCCGTGCCCTCGAAACCGGCGGCACCGAAGATCAAAAGCAAACATGGCTGCCGAAGCTGGCTATGGGCGAGATCATGAACGCGGTGGCCGTCACCGAACCCGACTTCGGGTCGGACGTAGCGGGCGTAAAAGTCACTGCCACCAAAGGCGACGACGGCTCTGGCAACGAGGGATGGCTGGTCACGGGGGTCAAAACCTGGTGCACGTTCGCCGGCCGCGCCGACATTCTCATGTTGCTCGCCCGCACCGAAGCCGACCGCAGCCTCGGTCACCGTGGTCTCTCCATTCTGATCGTTCCGAAGGAGCGTGGTGACGGCCATGGCTTCACCCAGGAGCAACCCGGCGGCGGCAAGCTCGAAGCCCGTCCAATCGACACCATCGGCTATCGAGGCATGCACAGCTACGAGATTGCGTTCGACAACTTCTTCGTGCCAGCCGAGAATCTCATCGGCATGGACGAGGGCCAGGGGCGGGGCTTCTACTACCAAATGGCCGGCTTCGAGAACGGTCGCTTACAAACGGCTGCTCGCGCCGTCGGCGTGATGCAAGCCGCCTACGACGCGGCCGTCGACTACGCCGAGAACCGGGTCGTGTTCGGATCGCCCATCGCCGAGTATCAGCTCACGAAGGCCAAGCTCACCCGCATGGCCGCCATCATCCAGGCATCCCGTCAGTTCGCCTACTCCGTTGGCCGCATGATGGCCAAGGGCGAGGGCAAGATGGAGGCCTCGATGATCAAGGCCTACGTCTGCAAAGCGGCCGAATGGGTGACCCGCGAAGCCATGCAGATCCATGGTGGCATGGGCTACGCCGAGGAGTACGACGTCAGCCGCTACTTCGTCGATGCCCGCGTGTTGAGCATCTTCGAGGGAGCCGACGAAACCCTCTGCCTGAAGGTCATCGCTCGCACCATGGTGGCGAACGTCGAGTAGCTAGGCCCTTCTCAGGCACGTGAAGGCGATGCGGCAGGTCGCCCCACCTCTTCACGCTTGATGAGACATCCCATTCATAGCGTCCAGTCATCGGTCCGATAGGAACGGCATGCGTACGCGTCGATGGATCATGCTCGGCCCCTTGGCGCTCTCGAAGAGCGACATTCGAAGAGCCAATTTTGCACGGCTACCAGCAAACTCTGTCCCCGATATGACCCGAGGCGCTACAGGCAATCGCCGACCTCTTGCTCACGCGCTGACGGCACGGCAAGCCGGTCCGTTGACCACCAACGGCACTGAGTTCGCACTGGGTCGGGAATCGAAGCAAAGATGTGTGCATGACCGATCGCATGCCAGCTCTATCCCTCGCCAGCGTCGCCGGACGACGCGCTCGTACGGCCGAAATTGCAGCCGAGATCGAGAAGCGGGGCTTCTCTGGCATCTACTGCCCCAGCATGGGTGATGCGATGGGCCTTTGCTTGTCGATTGCTCACAGCACTGAGACAATCCACTTCGGCACCTCCGTGCAGCCCATCTACCTGCAGCACGCAATCACTCTCGCCAACCAGGCGGCTTACCTGCACGAGATGTCAGGAGGCCGGTTCCATATGGGGCTCGGTGTCACCCACGGCCCGGTCATCAACCGGCTCGGAGTTCAAACCGGCAAGCCACTGAGCGACATGCGCGACTACGTGGCCGAGATGGAGAAGGCCGGTGAGTCCCAGGGCGGGCTCCCCCCGATCACGCTGGCGACGCTGCGGGACAAGATGGTGGCGCTGTCGGTTGAGGTCAGCAACGGCGCCGTGTGGGCCAATGCCTCTCGCAGCCGTATGGCTCACTCACTCAGCCTGATCCCCGACGATCGCAAGGCCGATGGTTTCTACATCGGCAACATGATTCCCACGGTCTTCGACGACGACATCACCGCCGCCCGCAATCGCAACCGGGGAACGCTGCAGGGCTACGTCGGCCTCCCCAATTACCGCAACTACTGGAAAGACGCTGGCTACGAAGAAGAGATGACGGCAGTCGAAGTCGCCATCAAGGCCAAAGACAAAGACGGCGTGATGGCAGCCATGACCGACAAGTGGCTCGACGATTGCACCCTGTCAGGGCCAGTCGGTCGGGTCCGCGACGAACTAGAAGCCTGGTTCGACGCCGGGGTCAGCACGCCGATCCTCGTCCCCTCGAGCGCCAGCGGCGGCCAGATGAAAGCCATCGAAGAGATGTTCGCTGCCTTCGACAGCTAGAGGCAGCCAGCTAGATACCAAGTTGCCGGGAGGCGAGATCGCGCATGATCTCTTCCGAGCCTCCGCCGATGGCCTGCACCCGCACCTCGCGGTACAGACGCTCGACCGTGTCTCCTCGTAGGAAGCTGGCACCACCCAGGATCTGGGCTGCCTCGCGGGCACACAGCTCGTAGGTGATGGTGGCGCCGACCTTGGCCTCGGCGATCTCTGCAACCGGGTCATCGCCCTGATTCAGTCGCCACGACAACAACTCGAGCCAAGCCAGATGGGCGTTGATGGCCCGGTCCATCTCGACCAGCTTGTGGCGGATCACCTGATGCTCGGCCAGACGTTTGCCAAATGTTTCGCGCTCGCGAGCCCAGGCAAGTGCTTCGTTGTAACAAACCCGAGCGAACGCAATCGACTGCACCGCCAGGTCCATGCGCTCGGCGTTGAAGTTGTTGACGATCATCGAGAAGCCGGCGTTCTCTTCACCCAACAGGTACCGCTCGGGTACCCGCATGTCGTCGAAGTAAAGCGTGGCGGTGTCGGAAGCCAGCCAGCCCATCTTGTCGAGCTTGGTGCGCTCGAGGCCGGGGATGTCGGCCGGAATCACCAGCATTGAGATACCGGCAGGGCCCTCGGTGCCCGTCCGCACCGCTGCGGTGTAGTAGTCGGCTCGCATACCTGAGGTGATGAACGTCTTGTAGCCGTTCACCACGTAATGGTCGCCGTCCTTCTTGGCCGTGGTCTTGATCCTTGCGACATCGGAGCCACCAGAGGGCTCGGTTATGGCCAGCGCCGCTATTTTCTCACCCGACTGGCAGGGGGCGATTACCTCGGCCTTGATCTCGTCGCTACCGAACTTCTGGATCGGTGGCAGACCGATGTAGTTCGAGAACAGGGCAGCGACCACGCCACCGGAGCCCGACATGCAGAGTTCCCACATCAGGACGAGGCGCATCAAGGCGTCACGCTGGCCGTGACCGCCGTACTCGGCCTCGAAACCGTCACCGAAGATTCCGATGGCGCCCGCCTGTTTATAGAGATCGCGAGGAACTTCGCCGTCGAGATCCCACTGATGAACGTTCGGGGTGATTTCCTTCTCGGTGAACTGACGGACGACGTCGGCGTAGGCGCGGTGATCGTCGGTGTAGAAGGGGCTCGAAACCTGAGTCATGTCGCCAATGATGCCAGACCTTCAGCGCAGTTCGGTAAGTAGTTCCTGAGCGATCGGGCAAGGGGCCGGGCCGAGTTCGGATGGCAGTTGTACACCGGCAGGAGAAACCACTCGGTCGACCAGACCCAGCGAAAGCACTTCGTGGGGAGCAAGGAACGCTGGAAGGTCGGTATCGGCGCAGCGTTCGACGATGGCTTGCCAGTAGATCTCTGGCACCTGGCGGCCAACGCCCGCTACCAACCACACCGGTGTGCCAACCGCCTTTGCCACCGCTGCGGCTGCCACGCTGCCAACGTCCACCAATGCTGCCGCCGGCCCGAGAGCCGCGGCCTCGACGATGACCAGTGTCGATTCTTCAACCGCCCCGGCAACGTGAGCCGGGTCGACATCTTCCACAATCACGTCAGCACGCTCGAGTCGACGAACGACCGACTGCCCCTGACCTTCGATATCGAGCACCAAAACTGAAACGTCGCCGCGTCGAGGAAGGGCGGAGACGGTGATGTCCGGCCATCCGGCGATCAGCACCCGAGCATCGTCGGGTATTTCTCCGGCCAGTTGCTTTCCGGTCGGGTCGTTGTGCAGCTCGTCGATGATGGCCCGAGCTTCGGCCCGCGGATCGAGAGTTGTGCACAACCGGCCTGACATCCACCAAAGGGCTCCGACTGCTGGTTGACGGGTAAGCAATCGTCGACTCGCAGTTACGAGCGCATGAGGCTCTGAATCGAAGTAGCTGAGAGCCGACGTCGCCTCCTGGACCAGGAGATTTGCATCGGCCCCGGTCGCTCGAGCGACGTAGCGCAGCTGTTCAATTGGGTGCACAGAATGGACACTAGCGAAAGAAACCACCCGACAACCGGTCCGAAGAGTTCGGAGTCGCCCCACATGTGCGCTAGCCTCGCTCGCCGTGGCTGATCCATCCAGCGACCGTTCCCTAGAGACCGGTTCCGCCGTCGTCGAGCCAGCGGACTTAGTCCTCGATTCGATACAGGGCAAGGGCTATCCGGTTCGTGACTGGCTGACGTCGTATCCCCTCCTCATGGTCGTTCTCGACCCCTATACGCACGAGAGCGCCTGGCTGCTCGAGACGGCAGGTCGACTCCTCCGTCACTACACTCCGGCCGACATTCGTGTGGCCTGGCTGGTTGCGGCAGACGACGACGGATGTCGGCAATTCCTTGGTCCTTGGGCTGAGGAATTCCTGACCTTCGCCGATCCGGACCGAACGGCGATAAACGGTCTCGGCCTCAATCGCCTGCCTGCCCTCGTTCACATCCGCAACGACGCTGCCGTGCAGCACGCCGATGGTTGGGATCCTGACGCATGGCGAGCTATTGCCGAGGTTCTTTCCGTGCACCTCTCATGGTCCCGACCTATGATCCCCCGACCCGGCGACCCTGTGCCCTATGGCGGCACACCGGCCGCCGGTTGAGCGAAGTCACCGAGCGTCATGGCTCAGAATCGCCTCGACCGCATGTTGCGTCAGGTCAGACGCTGGCGCTCGGCTGGCGGTAGCGACACCCTCAAACTCGGTTCATCGCTTTCCGAAGGTGATCTCAAAGATCTCCGACGGGCGATCGACGATTGCATCGACGGCCGTGGAGGCGAGATTGCGGCCCGGCGACGAGCAACCGCTATTGGCGCCGCCTTTCTCGATCTCGACGAGAGCGGCCGCCGTCGCTTCTTTGAGCTTTTAGCCGAAGAGTATGACCACGACGACGATGAGGTCGACCACGCCATCGCAACTGTCGTGCGGTCGACCAGTCCCGACGAACGTCGACAAGCCGAGCGACAGCTGGCCGCAACCTTGCTTCCGCGGCGTGAACGGCTTCTACGTCGCTTCGTCGGCATCGACGGGGGTCTGCCCTTCCTGATCGATCTCCGTGAGGAGCTCCTGCCAATCCGTCATGAAAGCCAAGCCTTGGGAGCACTCGACGAGGACCTCCGGAACATTTTGGCGACATGGTTCGACGTCGCGCTGCTGAAGCTTGAACGGCTCGACTGGTCATCTCCCGCTGCGACGCTCGAAAAACTGATCGAGTACGAGGCGGTGCATGCCATCGAGTCGTGGGACGACCTCCGTGGTCGCCTCGGCGCCAGTCGACGCTGCTATGCCTACTTCCACCCAAGCATGCCGGGTGAACCGCTGATCTTCGTTGAGGTGGCTCTCACGCAGGGAATTGCGTCGTCGCTGCCCGTCGTGCTCGACCACCAGGCCGAACGCATCGATGCCACCAAGGCCGACACCGCAATCTTCTACTCGATCTCCAACTGTCACGGTGGCCTGGCCGGGGTGTCACTAGGCGATCTCCTGATAAAGCGAGTCGTCGACGAGCTCAGCGCCGAACTGCCGAATCTTTCGATCTTCTCGACCCTGTCCCCCATCCCTGGCTTCCGGTCGTGGCTTGAAGCCCGTCTCGACGACGACGACCTACTATCGGAGACCGAAGACGCAGCCGTCGGCAGGGCGGCCCTACGGACATTGGTCGAACGGCCAGCTACTCCGGCCAAGGCCGACGCCGAACCCTTCAGCGCCCTCTTGCTGCGGCTGGCAGCGCGCTACCTCACCGTCGAACGACGGGGGCAACGGGCGCTCGACCCTGTGGCCAATTTCCATCTCTCGAACGGTTCACGCGTCGAGCACATCAACTGGTGGGCCAACCCCGGAGCATCCGGTTGGGACCGGGGCCTCACCATGATGGTGAACTATCGCTATGTGCCTGACGACATCGAGTCGAACCACGACGGCTACGTGAACAGCGGCATCATTCCAATGTCATCGATGGTCGAGAAGCTCACTGAGAATTAAGAACCCGGGCGCTGCTTCCACCCGTGGGCCCTGCCTCTAGCCTCCGGAGATGGCCGACTCCTTCGATCCTTCCAATATTCCGGCTGACGCCCTGAGTTTTCTAACCGAACGCCACCTGGCCACATTGACGACCCTCGCATCAGATGGCTCGCCGCAGGTGACGCCGGTTGGCGTGACCTACGACCAGGATCGCCAACTCGCCTGCGTCATCACCTGGTCGACCTCGCGGAAGGCTAAGAACGTCGCATCGGCGCCGGGACAACGTGTCGCCGTGTGCCAGGTCGACGGCGGCCGTTGGCTCACGATCTACGGTGTGGCCACCGTCACCGATGAACCAGGGGCCGTGGCCGAGGCGGTTCGGCGTTACACCGACCGGTATCGAGAGCCAAAGAAACGAACTGATCGAGTCGTGATCGAGATCCGAGCCGAACGGATCTTGGGTCGGGCCTAAGCCATTTCGCCTAGCGTAAGCCCTCAAGTATCGAGGGTGACCTACCGTTAGGAGTCCAAGCCACTCAATGGTGCGTGGCTGAGGAGCTGAGAACAACATGCAGACCCCGATTGATCCGGCACGATTGCTGGGACGTCATTCGACCGTACACACCCGTTCCGCGACCTACGAAGGCACGATCCTGGCGGCAGGCATCCGCGGCGTGTCAATCTCGGTAGACCAGCAGGTTGTACGCCTCACGCCTGGAGACGTGGTTTCGATCACTGCTGCCTGAGCGCGTGAGGCGCTGGCCAGGGATTCCCTCGTCCCGAGCCAGCACCCGCACTATTGAGGTCCCCGCCGCTGGACCACCAAAAGAGCGTGGCCCGCTAGAGGCCTCCTCGTCTGGAACCTGCATCACATACCAGGTGTGACGTTCGCCACACTTCGGGTTGTCCC
>JBLINY010000030.1:0-45513 GCA_047638695.1 Acidimicrobiales bacterium
GTTGATGAGCTCAACCGTCATCTCCGTGTTATCGCCCGGCATGCACATCTCAGTGCCTTCGGGCAAGGTCACCGTGCCGGTGATATCGGTTGTACGGAAGTAGAACTGCGGCCGGTAGTTGCCGAAGAACGGCTTGTGACGGCCGCCTTCTTCCTTGGTGAGCACGTAGACCTGAGCTTCGAAGTCGGTGTGCGGAGTGATCGAACCGGGCTTGGCGAGCACCTGGCCACGCTGCACCTGATCCTTTTCGATGCCGCGGAGGAGGGCGCCGATGTTGTCGCCGGCCATCCCCTGGTCCAGCAACTTGCGGAACATCTCAACACCGGTACAGGTGGTTGTTTGGGTGGCGCGAATGCCGATGATTTCAATCGAATCGCCGGTGTTGACGACGCCCTGCTCGACCTTGCCGGTTACTACCGTGCCGCGACCCGTGATCGAGAACACGTCTTCGATGGGCATGAGGAACGGCTTGTCGAGATCGCGCTCGGGCATTGGGATATAGTTGTCGACCTGGTCCATAAGTTCCATGATCTTGTCGGCGGCATCGATATCACCCTCGAGGGCCTTCAGCGCCGACACATGCACGACGGGGACATCGTCACCCGGGTACTCGTACTCGCTCAGCAGCTCACGGGCCTCAAGCTCGACGAGCTCGAGGAGCTCTTCGTCGTCGACCATGTCGGACTTGTTGAGCGCGACCACAATGGCCGGCACGCCAACCTGGCGAGCGAGCAGAACGTGCTCACGGGTTTGTGGCATCGGGCCGTCGGCGGCCGAAACCACCAGGATGGCTCCGTCGACCTGGGCTGCGCCGGTGATCATGTTCTTGATGTAGTCGGCGTGACCGGGCATGTCGACGTGGGCATAGTGCCGCGCTGCAGTCTCGTACTCGACGTGACTGACATTGATCGTGATGCCACGCTCACGCTCTTCGGGGGCCTTGTCAATCATGTCAAAGGCGGTCGCGCTGTTACCTTCGACCCGATCCGACAGGACCTTGGTGATGGCTGCAGTCAGCGTGGTCTTGCCATGGTCAATGTGTCCCATGGTCCCCACGTTCACATGGGGCTTGTTGCGCTCGAACTTTTCCTTAGCCATTGGGGCTGCTCTCTTTCGGATGAATTTTGGGGGCTTGCGGGAATGTGGGTGGGGTCACTCGCCCCGTACTCGTTTCACGATCTCTTCTTGCACGCTGCCAGGGGTCGGCTGATAGCTGTCGAACTGCATGGTGAAACTTGCGCGACCCTGGGTTTTGGACCGAAGGTCGTTCACGTAACCAAACATCTCTGACAACGGGACTTCGGCCGTGACCACCTTGTTGGTGCCACGGGCCTCCATCTGACCGACCTTCCCTCGACGCGAGTTGAGGTCGCCGATGACGTCACCCATGTAGTCCTCAGGGGTGACGACTTCGACCGACATGATCGGTTCGAGCAGGACCGGCTTCGACTTCTGCGCAGCCTGCTTGAACGCCATCGTGCCGGCGATCTTGAATGCCATTTCCGACGAGTCAACGTCGTGGTATTTGCCATCTTGCAGCGTCACGCGAACGTCGACGCATTGGAACCCAGCGAGGACGCCGGTTGTCATGGCATCCTTGCAGCCGGCATCGACCGAGCCGATGTATTCCTTGGGAATACGGCCGCCAGTGATCTTGTCGATGAACTCGTAGCCACCACCGGGGCCGGTCGACTCGACGTCGATCGTTACCTCGGCGTACTGGCCGGATCCACCGGTCTGCTTCTTGTGTGTGTAGGTGTCGCCGCTGACGCTGCCAGCGAGCGTCTCGCGGTAGGCGACCTGAGGCTTGCCGACCGAAGCGTCGACCCGAAACTCGCGCATCATGCGATCGACCAACACCTCGAGGTGTAGCTCGCCCATGCCAGCGATGATCGTCTGGCCTGTCTCCTCATCGGTACGAACCGTGAACGTGGGATCTTCCTCGGCCAGCGCCATAAGGGCTTTTGCCAGCTTGTCCTGGTCGGCCTTTGTTTTGGGTTCGACGGCTACGTCGATCACGGGATCGGGGAAGTCGAGGTTCTCCAGAATCACGGCGTCATTGAGGTCGGTGAGTGTGTCGCCGGTGCGCACGTTCTTGATGCCAATGGCGGCCATGATGTCGCCGGCCATGGCGAAGTCGCGATCTTCCTGCTTGTTGGCGTGCATCTCCAACAACCGGCCAAGGCGCTCCTTGTTTCCGGTACGGGTGTTGAGAACCTGGCCGCCCTTTTCAAGCGTGCCGGAGTACACCCGGAAGTAGGTGAGCTTGCCGACGTTGGGCGCCGTCATGATCTTGAACGCAAGCGCCGAGAACGGTGCATCGTCTTCGGGCGGACGCTCGACAGCAGCACCACCCTTTAGCTGTGTGGCAGGCACCGGAGGCAGGTCAGTGGGAGCAGGAAGGAAATCGACGATGGCGTCGAGCATGGGCTGAACGCCCTTATTCTTAAACGCTGACCCACAAATGATGGGTACAAGCTCGCCAGCGATGCAGGCTCGGCGAATACCGGCCTTGAGTTCGGCCTCGGTGAGATCCTCGTTCTCGATGTAGGAGTTCATCAGGTCTTCGCTGAGTGAGGCGACCGTGTCGAGAAGCTCAGCCCGGTACATGGCTGCCTGGTCGACCAGGTCGGCTGGAATGTCGACCTCATCCCAAGTGGCGCCCAGATCCTCTGAACTCCAGATAAGGGCCTTCATCTTGACCAGGTCGACAACACCGGCAAAGTCGGCCTCGGTGCCGATCGGTAGCTGGAGGATGGCGATATCAGTGGTAAGACGGTCTTTGATCGTGTCAACAACGAAGTAGAAGTCGGCGCCCATGCGGTCGAGCTTGTTCACGAAGCACATGCGAGGCACGCCGTACTTATCGGCCTGACGCCAAACCGTCTCGGATTGCGGCTCGACACCAGCAACGCCGTCAAATACGGCTACGGCACCATCGAGCACGCGAAGGGACCGCTCGACCTCAACGGTGAAGTCGACGTGGCCAGGGGTGTCGATGATGTTGATGAGGTGGTCCTTCCAGTAACAGGTTGTGGCAGCCGAGGTGATCGTGATTCCTCGCTCCTGCTCCTGTTCCATCCAGTCCATCGTGGCGCCGCCATCATGGACTTCACCGATTTTGTAGTTCTTACCCGTGTAGTAAAGAACGCGTTCGGTCGTGGTGGTCTTGCCAGCATCGATGTGAGCCATGATGCCGATATTTCGGTATTTGTCGAGCGGTGTTGGTCGCGAAGACATGTTGTTGAGCCTCTAGAAGTGACGTGCAGTGGGATGAACGGGGGAAATCGGAGCTGACCGGGCGGGCGGCGTCACAACAGGTGTGTGCCACCGGCCAAAAGGGAGGGCGGAGGGTTGCCTCGAAGCTAGAGAGCGGACGATCACCTGTGCCACCGACGGACTACTTCCACTACCAGCGGTAGTGAGCGAAGGCCTTGTTCGACTCGGCCATCTTGTGAAGATCCTCGCGCCGCTTGGCTGATGCGCCAATGGCATTCGAGGCATCCAGGATCTCGTTGGCCAAGCGTTCGGCCATGCTGCGTTCGCGCCGATCGCGTGAGAAGCCAACCACCCAGCGGACGGCCAACGTGGTCGCTCGACGAGGGCGAACCTCGACCGGCACCTGGTAGGTGGCACCGCCGACTCGGCGTGAACGGACCTCGAGCTGAGGTTTGACGTTGTCGATCGCCCGCTTAAGTGTGGCAACGGGATCGCCGCCGGTCTTTTCGGCCACGATGTCGAGTGCGCCGTACACGATGCGCTCTGCGGTGTTCTTCTTGCCATCGAGAAGAACCTTGTTGACGATCTGCGTAACGAGTACCGACCCATGGACTGGATCCGGGACGAGTTCGCGGCGGGGAGCTGCTCCTTTGCGAGGCATATCAGCTCTCCTTCTTAACGCCGTAGCGACTACGGGCTTGCTTGCGGTCACGGACACCAGAGGTGTCAAGGGTGCCGCGAACGATCTTGTAGCGGACACCGGGCAAGTCCTTTACACGACCGCCGCGCACCAAGACGATGGAGTGCTCTTGCAAGTTGTGACCCTCGCCCGGAATATAGGCGGTGACCTCGATGCCACTGGTGAGCCGCACACGCGCCACTTTGCGAAGCGCGGAGTTCGGCTTCTTGGGAGTGGCGGTATATACGCGAGTGCACACGCCGCGCCGCTGGGGAGAACCGGTCAGGGCTGGAGTCGTGCCCTTCTTGGCTTTTCTTTGACGGCCCTTGCGGACCAGCTGATTAATGGTTGGCACTGATGATTCCTCTTGGACGGGCCGATCTCGTGGAGGCAGACCCTAGACATCCGGGGCGAATTCCCCGGAGATGATTGACGTAACTTGTGGTGTTCGATGGCCTCCGCGAATCACGAGGGCGAGTCGATCGAAAGGGCTGCGTGGGCAGCCAGACGATCACGGCCGACCGGCCGAAAGAACAAGGCTATGGGTGCCGTGAAGTGATTCCACTCTCTGCTGCGGGCTCAGCGGGAGGTATCGATGCCCGACAGAATCCCCGCAAGTGCCTCGAGCGATCGATACGTGTTCCCTGACACGAAGGTATCGACGTGTGGCAGGGCCGCCGCCATACCGGCCGCCAACGGTGCGTACCCAGGCGATGCCTTCAGCGGGTTCACCCAGATTAGCCGATGGGTCACGCGGTGCAGCCGTTCCATTTGCTCACCCAAAACCTCAGCCTCACCTCGGTCCCAACCGTCGGAAAGCACGACCACCACGCCGCCGCGTGCCAATCCACGTACGCCCCATTCGTCGTTGAACTGACCCAGAGCATCGCCCAATCGGGTGCCACCGGCCCAGTCTTCGACTTCGGGCGTTGCTGCGTCCAGAGCCGCATCGGGATCGCGATTATTCAGTTGCCGGGTGATGCGGGTGAGGCGAGTACCGATCGTGAAGACCTCGACCCTTCCTCGAGCGACCACGGCAGCATGCACGAACCGGATGAGCGCACGGGCGTACGTCTCCATCGAGCCAGAGATATCCAAGATCAACACCAGGCGTCGGGGCCTCGAGGCTGGCTTGGTATAGGCCCGACGCAAGGGTTCTCCCTGGTGACGGAGCGCCCAACGCACGGTACGACCAAGATCGGGGCGAGCGCCACGTCGTTTGGCTGGCACCTGGCGGCGGCTCACGCGGCGGAAGGTTGTGAATTTCAGCTTCGCCATCATTCGAGTGAGCTCGTTCACCTCGTCGTCGGTGCACTCGCTGAAGTCCTTGCCTGCCAATACCTCGACCCGGCTGAACCGGACCGTCTCGATGTCGCCTTCTGGCTCTTCGGCCTCGCCATCTTGCTCATCGGGCGGAGGCTCATCCTCAGAGTCGAGAACGATGGTGGCCGGAGGTGGGGGTGCGCCTTCGGTGCCCAACCAGTCGACGGGCCGTTGTTCGAAGAAGATTCGAAAGGCGTTGTCAAATAACGGGATGTCTTCCGGGTGATGGAGCAACGTTGCCCGGCCAGACCAATAGACGGAGTCCCGATCATCGAGTTCGACCAGACCCAAGGCCTCAGCGAAGTTGATGGTCGAGCTAGCCGAAACCGTGAGCCCGGCAACCCGGAGGAGTTGCACGAAGCCGACCGCGAGGGCCTCACCGTGTTGGACGATGGTGCCACTGGCCGGCGCGCTGTTGGTGGCACCGCCCGTCTCAGTCATCCAGCCCAGTGGTCTGCGTGGAACACTCGATCAGGACCCACTGCGCTGCACCGCCGCTTGCACCACCTCAGGCAGTCCTCTTTGGGCTACTTTCTGCTGGTCCTCGCGGTACTTCAGGACCGACCCGAGGGTTTCGCTGGCCGAATCATCATCGAGCTCGATCTTGCCGAGGGCGGCGAGTGACAACGCCCAGTCGATTGTTTCGGCGACGCCAGGTGGCTTGTACAGCCCCCAGCCCCGCATTGCCTCGGCCGCCGCTGCAACCTGGCGAGCCAGCTTGTCGCCGACATTTGGAGCCCGCATCCGCACGATCTGCACTTCGCGCTCGAAATCGGGATGCTCGACCCAGTGGTAGAGGGCCCGACGCTTCAGCGCGTCGTGGACATCGCGAGTGCGGTTCGATGTGAGGATAACAAGCGGCGGGGACGCAGCGGTGATCGTGCCCAGCTCGGGAATGGTTACGGTGTAGTCAGACAGCGCCTCGAGCAAGAACGCCTCGAACTCGTCATCGGCTCGATCGATCTCGTCGATGAGAAGCACCGGCGGAACATCGCTCTGTTGCGACAAGGCTTCGAGCAGGGGTCGACGCACAAGGAAACGCTCGTTGTAGAGCTCGGACTCGAGCTCCTCCTCGTTCGTCGACCGACCGGTGGCCTCCACCGTTCGGAGGTGGAGCAACTGACGAGAGTAGTCCCACTCGTACACCGCCTGGGCGGCATCAATGCCCTCGTAACACTGGAGGCGAATCAACTTACTACCCAGCCAACGGCTCAGAACCTTGGCGACCTCGGTCTTTCCGACGCCGGCCTCGCCCTCAAGAAAGAGAGGACGTCGAAGGGTGATAGCCAGGAAAATCGAAGTGGCCAGTCCCCGATCGGCTAAATAGCCGTTGGCGGCCAACGCAACCTCGACATCTTCAACGGTTGTTGCGCCACCCAGTGCGCTGTCGCTACTCACGACTCCGGAGGGTAGTCGGCGAGCCGAAAACAACTCAGATTGCCCAAAACTACGAGTTCCGGCCCACCAGGGCCGGAACTCGTAACCACGTGCATTGAAGAGACGGTGTTAGCCGATCTCGTTCGGCGTGGCCGACAGCGTCGACCCGTCGGCACCGGTTGCGGCGCCGCTATTCTCGGTACCGATGCTGGCCAACCACTGCGCCGGGTCCTGCTCTTCGCCTTCCGACGAGTAGAAAGACATCGGTTGATAGTCAGGCGCCGAGGTCTCGAGCTCACGGTGACGCATCAGACCGGTGCCAGCTGGGATCAGCTTGCCGATGATGATGTTCTCCTTGAGGCCGATCATGCTGTCGGACTTGCCTTCGATGGCAGCCTCGGTGAGCACTCGGGTGGTTTCCTGGAACGATGCCGCCGACAACCACGACTCAGTGGCCAGCGATGCCTTGGTGATACCCATGATCTCCGGCCGGCCCTGCGCCGGCTGAAGACCTTCCTGAACCAGCCGCTTGTTGACGTCAGCGAACTTCCACTGGTCAACTCGCTCGCCCGGCAAGAAGTCGGATTCGCCGGCTTCCTGGATGCCGACACGACGCGTCATCTGGCGCACGATGAGCTCGATGTGCTTGTCGTGAATCGACACGCCCTGGTCGCGGTAGACCTTCTGAACTTCCTCGACCAGGTACTGCTGCGTTTCACGAATGCCGCGAATTTCGAGCAGTTCCTTCGGGTCACGAGGACCATCGACAAGTGGATCACCAGCAGTGATCTCCTGGCCCTCAACCACTTCGAGTCGAGCAATAGATGGCACCGTGTAGGTGTCCTCCTCGCCCTCGTCAGTCACGATGGTGATGACCTTGCCCTTGCCCTCGTCCTCGGCGATGCGCACAACGCCAGACACACGAGCCAACGTCGCCTTGCCCTTCGGGCTGCGAGCCTCAAACAGCTCGACCACTCGAGGCAGACCACCAGCGATGTCGGTTCCACCGGCGATACCACCGGTATGGAAGGTGCGCATCGTCAGCTGAGTGCCGGGCTCGCCGATCGACTGGGCGGCAATGACGCCCACTGCTTCACCGACCTCGATCGCCTTGCCAGTAGCCAGCGAAAGACCATAGGCGGCACCGGAGATACCGACCGGAGAATCATCGGTAAGGGGCGAAAGAACGCGGACAGTTGAGATGTTGGGATCGTCGCGCAGTGCCTCCATATCCTCCTCGAGGATGATGGTGCCCTTGGCAATGACTCTGCCGTCGACCAGTTCCATGTCGTCGGCAATGACCCGGCTATAGAGACGAGTTTCGAGATAGGTGCGGGTCATCCGAGCGTCTGGATTGCCGGCGTCGGAGGCCTCACCGGTGTTCTTGTCGTAGTAGCCGTCGGGCTTGACGTCCTCGAGCACAAGCCCACGAACCGGGCGACCCTCTTCGAACACGTCGCGATCGTTGATGATCACTTCCTGTGCGACGTCGACCAAGCGACGTGTGAGGTAACCGGAGTCGGCAGTACGGAGGGCGGTGTCGACCAGACCCTTGCGGGCGCCCGGAGTAGCAATGAAGTACTCCAGCATCGACAGTCCCTCACGGAAGTTCGACTTGATCGGAAGCGGAATCATGTCGCCGCGAGGGTTGGCGACCAACCCTCGCATACCGGCGATCTGACGAACCTGCATCATGTTTCCTCGAGCGCCCGACCCCACCATCATGTCGATGGGGTTGAACTGCTTCGACTTGAGGAGGATCTCCATGGCGTCACGAATTTCATCAGTGGCCATAGTCCAGATCTCTACTTCCTTTTGCCGGCGCTCGCCGTCGGTAATGATGCCCTTCCGATACTGAGCCTCGACCTTGTCGGCCTCGAGCTCGTGCATGTCGAGAATCGCCTTCTTCTCGATCGGGGTCTGGACATCGTCGATGGACACGGTGAGGCCCGACTTCGCTGCGAAGTGGAAAGACAGATCCTTGATCCGGTCGAGCGACGCACCGACTTCGGCTTTCGGGTAGGTGCTAGCCAGCACATCGACGATTTCGCCGATGTCGCGCTTGGCCACGACCTTGTTCACGAACGGGAAGTCAACCGGGAGCGTCTCGTTGAAGAAAACCCGGCCCGGTGTTGTCTGAGCGTACGTGGCTGCCTTGCCATTGGCCGGCGTCTCGATCAGATCGGGTCGGCGATAGTAGATCGGCCGATGAATATCGAGGTCGCCAGCCTCATAGGCAGCCTGCACCTCATCGTGGCGACGGAAGGTGCGAATTCGCTCATCTAGATCGACGTTGACGATCTTCTCAGTGAGATAGAACATGCCGATAACCATGTCCTGGGTCGGCGTGACCAAGGGGCGGCCGTGCGCCGGCGACAACACGTTGTTAGCCGACAGCATCAGCACCCGAGCCTCGGCCTGAGCCTCTGCTGACAACGGAAGGTGAACTGCCATCTGGTCGCCATCGAAGTCGGCGTTGAAGGCAGTACATACCAACGGGTGGATCTGAATAGCTTTGCCCTCGACCAGAACCGGCTCGAATGCTTGGATACCCAAACGGTGAAGCGTCGGGGCCCGGTTGAGCATGACGGGGTGTTCCTGGATGACCTCTTCGAGGACTTCCCACACCTGCGGACGGCGACGTTCGACCATCCGCTTAGCCGACTTGATGTTCTGCGCTAGCTCTTGATCGACCAGTCGCTTCATCACGAAGGGCTTGAACAGCTCAAGGGCCATGATCTTCGGCAAACCGCACTGATGGAACTTGAGTGTCGGACCAACGACGATGACCGAACGACCTGAGTAGTCGACACGCTTGCCGAGAAGGTTCTGACGGAACCGGCCCTGCTTGCCCTTGAGCATGTCAGACAACGACTTGAGCGGACGATTGCCCGGACCGGTGACCGGCCGACCACGACGACCGTTGTCGAACAGAGCGTCAACGGCTTCCTGGAGCATCCGCTTTTCGTTGTTCACGATGATCTCGGGAGCGCCGAGGTCGAGCAGTCGCTTCAGCCGGTTGTTGCGGTTGATCACCCGGCGGTAGAGGTCATTGAGATCGGAGGTGGCGAAACGGCCACCATCGAGCTGTACCATTGGACGAAGTTCCGGTGGGATCACGGGGACAACGTCGAGGATCATGGCTCGGGGGTCGTTCTGACGGCGGCCGTTGTCGGCCCGACGGTTGAACGCTGCGACGATCTTGAGTCGCTTGATGGCCTTCTGCTTGCGCTGGGCCGAGAGCGGCTTCACTCCCTCTTCGGGGTCGATGGCCGCTCGCAGAAGAATTTCCTCGTTGTCGAAGTCGATGCGCTCGATCAGCTGAGCAATTGCATCAGCTCCCATGCCACCTTCGAAGTACTCGCCCCAACGATCGGTCATCTCTCGCCACAACATCTCGTCTTCGAGAATCTGGCGGGCGAAAAGTCCCTTGAACTCTTCCCATGCTCGGTCGAGCACATCGAGTTCCATCTCGTACTGCTCACGGACGGCAGCGAAGTCCTTGTCTGCTGCACGTTGGCGAGCACGGACCTCGGTGTCCTTGGCCTTTTCCTTCTCCATCTGGGCCAGCTCTTTTTCGAGCCCTTCATGGTCTTCGGCCAGACGAAGTTCCATCTCCTTGATGATGGTCTCGCGCTCGCCAACGACCTCGGTCTCGAGGTTCGGAAGATCAGCGTCGCGTCGCTCTTCATCGACCCAGGTCACCAGGGAAGCTGCGAAGTAGATGACCTTCTCGAGCTGCTTGGCCTTCAGCTCTTCACGGGGCTCGGTGCCCATGAGCAGGTAGGCCAACCATGAACGAGTGCCGCGGAGGTACCAGATGTGCACGCACGGCGCGGCGAGTTCAATGTGACCCATCCGCTCGCGACGCACCTTCGAGCGAGTGACCTCGACGCCACAACGCTCACAGATGATGCCCTTGAAACGAACGCGCTTGTACTTGCCACACGCGCATTCCCAGTCTTTGGTCGGACCAAAGATCTTCTCGCAGAACAAGCCGTCTTTCTCTGGCTTGAGGGTGCGATAGTTGATGGTTTCCGGCTTCTTTACCTCGCCGTTCGACCACATACGGATCGAGTCAGCGGTGGCCAGACCAATCTTCAGCTGATCAAAGTCATTTACGTCAAGCATGTGTTGTCGTTCTCCTCAGCTTCGAATCAGGCTCGGTTGGCGACGCGGGCTGCGTCGTCTTCGTCGGTTCCCCGTTCGGGGCGGGACAGATCGATGCCGAGTTCCTCGGCGGTGCGGAACAACTCGTCGTCGATCTCGCGCATCTCGATCTCTTGGCCGTCAGCCGAGAGAACCTCGACGTTCAGACACAACGCCTGCATCTCCTTGATGAGCACCTTGAAGCTCTCGGGGATGCCGGGTTCAGGAATGTTCTCGCCCTTGACAATGGCCTCGTAGACCTTGACTCGGCCGAGCACATCGTCGGACTTGATGGTGAGCAGCTCCTGCAAGCAGTAGGCGGCGCCGTAGGCCTCGAGTGCCCACACTTCCATCTCACCGAATCGCTGACCACCGAACTGGGCCTTACCACCAAGCGGTTGCTGAGTGATCATGGAGTATGGGCCAGTGGAGCGAGCGTGGATCTTGTCGTCGACCATGTGCGACAACTTCAGGATGTACATGATCCCGACCATGATCGGGTTGTCGTACGACTCGCCGGTTCGGCCGTCATACAACGTTGCCTTGCCATCGGAGCCGATCAGGCGAACGCCGTCGCGGGACTCAGGGTTGAGATTCTCGAAGATGGCCTGGATGGTCGGCTTCGGACCCGAGAGTTCTTTTTCGTCCCACTTGGCACCATCGAACACCGGTGTGGAGACCAGGGTTGAGGGCGTGGTGAATGGACGGGTCTTATTCTCGGTACCGCGGAGCGGTGCCTCGCCAACGTTTTCGCCGTCGACATTCCAACCCCACCGGGCCGCATAGCCGAGGTGCGCTTCGAGCACCTGACCAACATTCATGCGTGACGGAACGCCGAGCGGGTTGAGGATGATGTCGACGGCGGTGCCGTCGGCCATATGCGGCATGTCTTCGGTGGGCAGAATCCGAGAAATCACGCCCTTGTTTCCGTGGCGACCAGCGAGCTTGTCGCCAACGCTGATCTTTCGCTTCTGGGCCACGTAGACCCGAACCAGCTGATTCACACCGGGCGGGAGTTCGTGGGTTTCGTCACGGTTGAAGACCTTGACGTCGATGACCTTGCCGGTCTCGCCATGAGGAACCTTCAGCGAGGTGTCGCGCACCTCACGTGCCTTCTCGCCAAAGATCGCCCGAAGGAGGCGCTCCTCGGGAGTGAGTTCGGTTTCACCCTTCGGCGTTACTTTGCCGACCAGCACATCCCCAGGGCCGACTTCGGCCCCGACACGAATAATGCCTCGCTCGTCGAGATCGGCCAGTACGTCTTCGGAGAGGTTGGGGATATCCCGAGTTATCTCTTCAGGACCAAGCTTGGTGTCACGAGCATCAATCTCGTGCTCTTTGATGTGGATGCTGGTGAGCACGTCGTCGCGGACCAGGCGCTCGTTGAGGATGATTGCGTCCTCAAAGTTGTAGCCCTCCCACGGCATGAAGGCGACAACGAGATTCTTGCCAAGGGCGAGCTCGCCATTGTCGGTGGACGGACCATCGGCTAAGAGCTGACCGGCCTTGAAGGTGTCGCCAGCCTTGACCCGAGGCTTCTGGTTGATACAGGTGTCCTGGTTCGAGCGGTCGAACTTGAGCAAGCGGTAGATCTTCTTGCCCGTGGTCTTGTACTCGACCGTGATCTGGCGACCGTCGACGTCGAGGACAACACCGTCATCCTCTGACACCAGCGTGTCGGCCGCGTCGTGTGCGGCCCGCTTCTCGATGCCGGTGCCGATGTACGGCGCTTCTGCGGTTAGCAGCGGCACAGCCTGACGCTGCATGTTTGCGCCCATGAGGGCGCGGTTGGCGTCGTCATGCTCGAGGAAAGGAATGAGGCCGGTGCCGATCGACACGATCTGCTTCGGCGACACGTCCATCATCTGCACTTCGTCCGGAGACACCTGCGAGATCTCGGTGGTGGCACCGAAGAAGATGTCTCTTTCGAGCTGCAGCTTGAGGTCGCGCAGTGATGCTGCCTGCGGCGAGCGCCGCACCAAGACCTTGTCGTTCTTGAACGTGTGGTCCGGGTTCAGCGGGGCGTTGGCCTGGGCAACGACGTATTCCTCTTCTTCGTCTGCTGTGAGGAACACCACATCGTCGGACACTTTGCCATCGTTGACCTTGCGATACGGCGTCTCGAGGAAGCCGAACTCATTCACCCGGGCATAACTCGACAGGTAACCGATCAGGCCAATGTTCGGGCCCTCCGGTGTCTCGATCGGGCACATGCGGCCGTAGTGCGAGAAGTGAACATCTCGCACCTCGAAGCCGGCCCGCTCACGAGAGAGACCACCTGGTCCGAGGGCGGAAAGCCGCCGTCGGTGCGTAAGGCCCGAAAGGGGGTTGACCTGATCCATGAACTGCGACAGCTGAGAGGTTCCGAAGAACTCCTTGATGGCAGCAACAACCGGGCGGATGTTGATGAGCGTCTGAGGCGTGATGGCCTCGACGTCCTGGGTAGTCATGCGCTCTCGGACGACTCGCTCCATGCGAGAAAGGCCGATGCGGACCTGGTTCTGGATCAGTTCGCCGACTGAACGGACACGCCGGTTGGCGAAGTGATCCTGATCGTCGAGCCGATAGCCGGGCTCGGCGACCATGAGGTGCAACAGATAGGTCGAAGCAGCCATGACCTCGCAGCGCGACAAGACCGGCTGATCGATCTCGGGCACGTCGAGCAGACCCTTGAGGGCCGGGAAAAGCTCTTCGAGCTTGCGGATCTCTGGGCCGAGCTTGCGGTTCAGCTTGTACCGGCCGACCCGGCTCAGGTCATAGCGTCGGCTTTCGAAGAAGGCGTTGCGCAGATAGGACCGAGCCGCCTCGAGGGTGGGCGGCTCGCCCGGACGTGCCCTCTTGTAGATCTCGACCAACGACTCGTCCTGGGTCGGGGCGACCTCGCGGTCTTTCTCCCACTGCCCTTCCAGGAAATCGAAGTGATTGACGAACTGGTCGAGGAAACCCGGTGCGTTCTCTTCATCGAAGCCGAGGGCTCGCAACATGGTGAAAAGAGAAATGCGGCGCTTGCGAGCCACTCGGACGCCGGCGGTCGGGTCTTTGCCCGGCTTCTGTTCGACGTCGAATTCGATCCACTCGCCTCGATAGGGGTGGACGGTGCCGGTTACCATCTGGTGCTTCGACATGTTCCGCAAACGGAACCGCTCACCAGGCTGGAAGATGACGCCGGGCGACCGGACCAGCTGCGACACCACGACACGTTCGGTGCCGTTGATGACGAAGGTGCCCTTGTCGGTCATCATCGGGAAGTCACCCATGAAGACCGTCTGCTCTTTGATCTCACCGGTCGCAGCGTTGATAAACCGAGCGCGCACGAAAATCGGCGCCGCATAGGTCATGTCCTTTTCCTTGCACTCCTCGACGGAGAACTTCGGATAAGGCTTCAGGTCCTCGTCATGAGGATCGAACTCGAGCTCGAGTTGGAGCGTCTCGGTGAAGTCCTTGATGGGGCTGATGTCGCGAAACGCATTGGCGAGACCTTCCTCCAGGAACCAGCGGAAAGACTCCCGCTGAATGGCAATCAGGTCGGGAAGCTCAAGAGCCTCCTCCAGATTTCCGAACGAGTAACGATCGCGAGCGAGAGTACGTGCTGGCAAGAGACACCACCTGGGAGTAGCACGGGGGCTGAGACAAGCCGGGCGCGCGACGAACTGGGTGCCATATCAGACGCTGTACTCAACGCTGGATCAGTCCAGCGTGAAAACAGAAACCTGAGGTCGGCAAAACAGAGCGGGCAAGCACGGCAACGGACAAGCATATGCCGGGGCCAGACCTCCTACAACCACCCTCGGACAGGAAGAAGCCGCTGCGGAGCGTAAACACCGAACAACCGGAGGTCAAGCATTCAAACGAAAACGAGAATGCCCCCGCCCTTTCGGACGGGGGCATTACCGGTCTAGCGATGTCAGCGAGCGGCTCGTTCCGACGAACGTCCGTTCAGCCGAACGGAACTACTTGACCTCGGCAGTACCGCCGGCCTCTTCAATCTTGGTCTTGGCTGCATCGGCATCACCCTTTGCAGCGCCCTCGAGCACAGGCTGCGGTGCGCCCTCAACCAGCTCCTTGGCCTCCTTGAGGCCCAGGCTGGTGAGCTCACGAACAGCCTTGATGACCTGGATCTTCTTGTCGCCGGCGCCGGTAAGCACGACGTCGAAGGCGGTCTGCTCTTCTTCGTCGTCGCCGCCACCTGCAGGCGCTGCAGCGGCAACAGCTACGGGAGCAGCTGCAGTCACACCGAACTTCTCTTCGAAGTCCTTGAGGAGCTCGGAGAGCTCCAGGACCGACATGCTCGCAATACCTTCGAGGATTTCTTCTTTGGTAGCCATGATCAGTTTCCTTCTCCCTCCCCGGCGTCCGGGGAATCGTTCTCTTCTTCAACGGGTGCAGCCTCTTCGACTGCCGGTTCTTCAGCTACCGCGTCTTCTGCGGGTGCTTCTGCTGCTGCCTCTTCGGGCGCAGCGTCTTCTGCGGGTGCTTCTGCTGCTGCCTCTTCGGGCGCAGCATCTTCCGCCGCGGGCGCGCTCTCTTCCGCCGCGGGCGCTCCAGGAGCACCCCCTTGGTCGATAAGCGCCTTCAGGCCGTAGGCAAAGTCGCGGGGCAGAGCCTGCAACAATCCGGCGAACTGGGTCATCGGAGCGGCGATCATGCCGGCCAACTTGGCCAACAGGACTTCGCGTGGCTCGACGTCAGCCAACTTAGACAACTCGGCGGCGTCCATGACGTCTCCGTCGAACACTCCACCTTTGACAACGAGGTCAGGGTTGGCTTTGGCAAAGTCGCGCAACACTTTGGCAACGCTTACAACGTCACCAGTTCCGCCATCAGGCTTTTCTTCTACGAACGCCAAGGCGGTCGGGCCGACTAACAGATCGCCAATATCGACGCCCGCTTCATCTGCCGCCCGTTTGGCCAACGTGTTCTTGTAGACCCGATATTTGCCGCCGACTGGCCGCAGCTCGCTACGTAACGTCGACATTTGGGAGACGGTCAGCCCTCGGTACTCGGTAACGATGACGGCCTCGGCTGCTCCAAGACGTTCACGCACTTCGTCGACGACGGCGACCTTTTCCGGTCGTGCTTCTGTACTCAACTTCACACCTCCTCACATATGCTGGGAATCAGAATCAGCATCTGGCCGGTAGCCGGCCTCGCGCTGTGACTAACTCGGTTGGTTGGGTTGCTTCTCGACACTCGATCGCCGATCAACCACAACCAGCACCACCACGAAGGATGTTTCTGGAAGAAAAGATCGCCTCTTCAGGATTTCCGTCGGCTGGCGCTGCTCTTGCGAGCTGCGTCTCCTCGTCTGACGAGTTGGAGCAAAGCCGGCCACCTGAGGTCTCGGGCGGGAGTATTCGATTGTGCGGCCGTCACGCTAGCGGCGACGGCCAAGATTGCGGTCCGATCAGCTGACGGCGACTTCCGCCGTCTCCTCGTCGGACTTGTTCGGGTCGATCTTCACGCCTGGGCCCATCGTGCTGGAGACGCCAAGCTTCTTGATGTACCTACCCTTAGAGGACGAAGGCCTCACCCGATTGAGCTCATCGATGAGGGCGCCGAAGTTAGCTTTCAACGCATCGGCGTCGAAGCTGACCTTGCCGATGCTGACGTGTACGTTGCCGTAGCGGTCGGTGCGGTACTCGACGGTGCCGCCTTTGAAGTCGCCAACTGCTTTAGCCGTGTCATTGGTAACTGTGCCGGTTTTCGGGTTCGGCATCAGACCACGCGGACCGAGAACCCGACCAAGCTTACCGACCAGCGGCATGAGTTCGGGAGTAGCGATAGCCAGATCGAAATCGAGCATGCCCCCCTCGACCTCGGCAACCAGCTCTTCGCCGCCGACAAGGTCGGCGCCGGCCTCGGTGGCGGCCGTCGCAGCCTCACCAGTAGCGAAGACGGCAACACGAACGGTTTTGCCTGTTCCGGATGGAAGGGCGACCGTGCCGCGAACAATCTGATCGGCCTTACGCGGATCGACACCGAGCCGGACGATGAGGTCGATCGATTCATCGAACTTCTTTGTCGACAGGCTCTTGACTAGATCGAGCGCCTCCGACGGACTGTGCAACTGCTCCCGGTCGAACCGGCGGCTTGCGTCGGTGTACTTCTTACCTTTCGCCATGATGGCTCCCTCGTTGATAAGGCCGCCGGGTGAGGTAATCCCTGGCGAACCTGGTGAATAGGACTTTTACGTACGGTAAGCACCCGCGTCAGGAGACGCGGACACCCATCTGGCGAGCGGTGCCTCGCACCTGCTGCATGGCGCCTTCGATGTCGACCGCATTGAGGTCGGGCATCTTGATTTCGGCGATCTCGCGCACCTGGTCGCTGGTGATCGAGCCGGCACGATCACGCAAAGGGTCGGCGGCACCCTTCTTGATCTTGGCCGCCTTCTTAATCAGCTCAGATGTTGGGGGTGTCTTGGTGATGAACGAGAACGTGCGATCTTCAAAGATCGAAATCTCGACCGGCACGACATCGCCACGCTGACTCTCGGTGCGGGCGTTGTAGTCCTTGCAGAAGTCCATGATGGCCACGCCGTAGGGACCAAGGGCGGTACCAACGGGTGGGGCCGGTGAGGCCTGGCCAGCGGGAATCTGGATCTTGACGACTGCCATAACTTGCTTCTTGGCCATAAGGCGGGAGCTCTTCTGCTCGGTCAGCGCCAGTGCGCTGAACTGCGGGGTAGTGAAATGATGAAAGTGAACGCTGATGTTCTGACATCGCCGGTCGCGGCGAACACGAACGCTTGAGGGTACCGGTGAAGCTAGATCTTGCCGACCTGAGCAAAATCGAGTTCGACGGGCGTCTCGCGGCCAAAGATGTTGACCAACACCTTGACCTTGAGTTGCTCTTCGTTGATCTCGACAATCTGGCCTTGGAAGTCGGCAAAGGGGCCTTCCTTGACCCGCACGGTCTCGCCCTCTTCGTATTCGAGACGAGCCTTGCCCTTGCGAGCACCTGGATCTTCGCCTTCAACCTTGACCTCGAGAAAGTTCTCGACGTCCTTCCGAGGCAGTGGCGAGGGCTTGTTGCCAGCACCCACAAAGCCGGTGACACCTGGCGTATTGCGCACTACGAACCAGGAATCGTCGTCGAGTTGTAGCCGGCAGAGGAGGTAGCCGGGGAACACTTTCTTCTGGACAACGACCTTCTTGCCGTTTTTGAACTCGACCACATCTTCGAGGGGGATGACCACCTCGTGAATGCGCTCTTCCATGTTCATCGACTGCGTTCGAGCCTCGAGGTTCTTGCGAACCTTGTTCTCGTACCCCGATTGGGTGTGGAGCACGTACCAGCGACCCGGACGATCGTAGGGCGACTCGACTTTGGCGACCGGGGCCTCCTCGACCTCGTCACCATCGTTGTCGTCGACCGCATCGCCCTCTTCCACAGCGACTTCATCGGCCGGTTCCTCAGAAACGGATGCAGCATCGGGTTCGCCGGTTGGTTCCGCTGGAACCGCTTCGTCGGACGAGGCGTCGTCGACGACGACGGCATCAGCGTCGGTCTCGGCCGTTTCAGCTGCTGGCAGGGTCTCGACCGCAGCTGCGGCCTCGCCTGAAAGGGTGTCTTCAGTGTCGGTCATGATGTCCCAAGCCTCAGGATACGAATGACGCCCTCGCCGAAGAGAAAATCAAGTCCAGCGATGAACGCAGTAATAACGATGACCGTGGCAGTGACCACGATCGTGTAGTTGATGACTTCACTACGTGTGGGCCACTTGACCCGTCGCAGTTCAGAACGAACCTCGCGGGCGTATTCGACCGGCCCGACCCGAGGGTCGCGTTCGGCCAGACGATTCTCGCGCGGCTGCGCCACCGGATTGCCCTCAGCATCGATTTGACCCTGCTTTTGCAGGTATCGACGCTGCTCCCGATTCATTGCCATGTGTTTTGAGCCTCTCGACTCTTGCCCGTACGACCCCGCTAGAGGCGGTCCGTCACGTGACGTCGATTGTCTGAAAGTCGATTGTCTGAAAGAAGAACTGTTGATGCGCAGGGCACGAGGGACTCGAACCCCCAACCCCCGGTTTTGGAGACCGGTGCTCTACCAATTGAGCTAGTGCCCTAGGGCGCTACGAGGTTAGCAGCAGAAGAGCAGGCTGCCTCTGGCACCCGCTCCCCCAGTGGGTTCGAAGCGGATTTCAGTCGACAACGACGTCCTGAGACCCGTCATCGTCGTCATACGAGCGCGAAAGTCGTTCCCGCAAACGCTTGCGGGCGCGGTGCAGCCGAACCTTCGCCGCCGACACGGTTATCCCGAGTTCTTCGGCAATCGCTTCGTGCGGCAGGTCGTAGATGTCGCGCAGAACAACAACGGCTCGAAGCTTTGGCGGTAACGATCGCAGCGCCTCGATCAACTGTGAACGAAGATAGCCAACGTCAGCTCGATGTTCGGGATTGACCGCCGGGTGATCATCGGCAATGGATGCGTCGTCAGGAAGCGGGTCGTGGCGATGGCGAAGACGACGACCAAGGTGCGTGTTGGCGCAGTTGGCCGTAATGCGATGCAGCCACGTACCGAACTGGGCGTCGCCTCGGAACCGTGCAAGCCCGCGATGCACACGCAGATAGGTCTCCTGCACTACGTCGCGAGCGTCTTCGGAGTCGCCGGTGAGCCGAAAGGCCAGCGTGTAGGTGTCGGCGTACGTGCGCCGAACGATCTCTTCGAACGCCCGGTCGTCGCCGCCCTGAGCGTCGGAGATGAGATCATCGATCTCCTGATCTCGGCGCACAGGTTTGGGCTGGTCGATCACGACCGTGATCGTACCCGGGTCGGATTGTTCTGTAGCGACGGTCGGGCTCGAACCGACGACCTCTCGATTATGAGTCGAGCACTCTTACCAACTGAGCTACGTCGCCGTGCGTTGCAGAGCCTCCTGAGAGAATCGAACTCTCGACCTTTTCCTTACCATGGAAACGCTCTACCGACTGAGCTAAGGAGGCACAGGAGTCGCCGCCGGTTAGATGGACTGCGAAGCCGTTCGAAAGTCTGCCACGACGCCGAACCGTACCCAACCAGGTTCAGGAGAAACCGGTTTGGGACTATCGAGGGGCCCTACGGATCAGGCACCTAGTAAATTTTGTGGGGAGCCCATGGGCCAAAGTGCTCAAGTTTTTCAGCCCATCTTGCCGATGAAGGAGCGTGCGCATCGATCGACTGGAACTCGAAACAACCTCCGAGACGGTGGAGCTCGTGCTTCACCCCTTACTAACCGTCGTCACCGGTCTGGGTCGCCTTGAGCGCGAAGCCCTCACGAGCGAGATCCTCAGCGCCATCGGCCAGGGTCGGCCAGGGCTCAGCGCGGACGTGGTCGGGCCGGACGGGAAGTCGCTTCGGGTCCTGCGACCACTCGTTGGCAACCCCTGCGTCGTAGATGCCATAAGTGAAGAGGACCTCACGGACACCTATCGACGAGGGGAGGCCATCGACCTCCTCGCGTCGACCGGACTCGACCGGGGGCAGGCCCGTTCGATGCTACGTATTGGCCGCCGCGATGTGAAGGCTCCTGTCGAGAAGTGGGAAGTCATCGAGCAGCTAGCCCGTCTTGATCAAGACGAACTCTGGAGGACAGCCAAAACGGTTCTGGAGAGTGAGGTCGAGCTGACCGAAACAGCCCGTGTCCGAAGCGAGAAGCAACGACCTATTGACGGCCTCGACGATCTCCATGCGGCCGTCGACCTGGCGACCGATCGCCTCGAACAGAGCCAGCCGGTCGTCGTCGCCGTCGTCGCCTCTTGCCTATCCCTCGGCGTGGTCGGCGGGGCGCTGTTCAGCCCCTTAACCGCGGCGCTCTTTGCCATCATCGGCACAGCCGCTGTCGGCGTGCAATGGAGTCGTCAGCGGGCAGCAGAGATGGCAACCGAACGAGAAATTTCGCTGTTGAACGAAAATCGTTTGTGGACCTATCTCGACTATCAGATGACCCAGGTAGAGCAACTGACCGAAGGTCCCGAGCGAGGTCACCAGCTTGACCTGCAGGACCAACGCCGCAGCGCCACCGCTCGGTGGGACCAGCTAACCGGCGCCGTGTCGTTGCCCTGGGCAGTCGATCACCGGCCCGAGATCACTCAGCTCAGTCTTACGATCGATGCACCCGAGCCCACGAATCCCCACCTGCTCGACGTGTTGCCACGACTCGACGATGCCCGCCTCGGTGCGGTCGACGCCATCGAGCAGCGGGTCGGCCAACTTTCTGTTCTGTTTCCCGAAGGCATGATGCTGATTCTCGACGATCCGCTTTGTGATCTGGACGACTTCGAGCTCACGGCGGCGCTGGCCGCAGTAGACGAAGCTATGTCGGTGCATCAACTGGTCCTGATGTCCGATGATCCGCGCATCGTCGGTTGGGCTCGGCAACTGGTGAATACGGCGCGAGCAACCGTGATCCACCTCGGTGGCCACACCGACCCAGTCGAACTCGCCCCACGAGCACCCATGCCCGCACCGCAGTTGGTGAACGCCTGACCAAGCGCCCGCTACTCTCGGCGTCGTGGATATACGCCAGGCCTCCGAAGCCGATGCTCCAGCGCTCATGGCGATCTACAACCGAGAGGTTCTCGAGTCGACCTCGACGTTCGACCTCGTCCCCCGCACCCTGGCCGACCAGGCCGAGTTCATTCGCGTGCGCTCTGGAGGACTCACCGTCGTTGTCGCCGAACTGCCTGACGGCTCGGCCATTACAGGGTTCGCCAGCCTGAGCTTCTATCGCGACCGTCCCGGGTATCGAACCTCGGTAGAAGACTCGGTCTACGTCCACGCCGATCACCAACGTTCCGGAGTCGGTCGCCTTCTGCTTGAGTCAGTGATTGATGAAGCTCGCCTGCATGGGTTCCATGCAATATTCGCTCGCATCATCGACAGCCAAGAGGCCAGCATGCGGTTGCATCTTGACCTCGGGTTCGAGCTGGTCGGCACCGAACGCGAAGTCGGACGTAAGTTCGGTCGGTGGCGCGATGTCGCGCTCCTGCAACGGTTGCTCTGAAGGCCCACTACTTTCCGAGCCCCCGGCTGGCGAACTTCCATCCCAGGCTCCGGCCAGGCGAGCTGGCGCTCACCCCTCGCCTGAAACCCTCACGAGTTTCAAGGAGTTGTGAGGCTCAGCCACCAATATGTGAGAACCCGACGAAATCGAGCTCTGCGTGGGCCGGGTAGGATTTGAACCTACGTAGGCGATGCCGGCGGATTTACAGTCCGCTCCCTTTGGCCACTCGGGCACCGACCCTGGAGCGTCACAGGTTACCGGCGCCGGTCGCGCAACCCACTAGGTTTCGCCCGGCCCGTAGCGGCTAGATTTGTTCCATGCCAAGCTTTGATGTGGTTTCCGAAATCGACATGCAGGAAGTCCGTAACGCGGTGGACCAAGCGTCGCGCGAGGTCGCCAACCGATTCGATTTCAAAGACACCAACTCCTCGGTCAACCTCGACGACACGGGCATGATTATCACCCTCGAGACCTCAAGCGAAGACCGCATGATCGCCCTTCGCCAGGTCTTGGAAGAAAAAATGGTGAAGCGCAGCGTGTCATTGAAGACCCTCGACCCAGGCGACGTAGAAGAAGCAAGTGGTGCTCGGGCCCGCCTCAAGATCGATCTCAAGGCCGGCATCTCGTCGGACATGGCGAAGAAGATCAACAGCACCATCAAAGACCTCAAGCTCAAGGGTGTGCAGTCGCAAACCCAGGGTGATCAGGTACGAGTGACCGCCAAGAAGCGCGACACTCTGCAAGAGATCATCGCTACACTCAAAAAGTCGGAGGTCGAGTTGCCGCTTCAGTATCAGAACTTCCGCGACTGACCCAAAATGATGGCAGCCAGGGCTGCGTGCAACATTGCGGTCTTCAGGCCGTTCTTCATCGTGGAAGCAACGCTACGCGTGGCCGATTGGTTTCAGGAGAGCTAAGCGAGCCTCAGTCGTGGTAGCCGCTGTGGATGTAGACACACGGTATGGATGAATTTGCGTAGGCCACCACATTGCGGGGATCGTCATCAAGCGCAAGCACCGGTTCGAGTCCGCGCTCGCGAAGTTGCTCGACCGCAGCGGTTTTCATCGCTGCCGATCTCCGCAGATCGCTGTTGTCGCGCATGACAAGCAAGTCCCAACGAACGTCGTGTTCGGTCAACCAGGTCATGGTGATTGTCGAGATCCAGGCAGGCCTCGCCGTCACGAGGGCAACGACGTAGTCACTGGCGAAGACTTCGAGCAGCACGGCTTGTTGCGCAAGCAAGCCGTCACCGCCGGCCTCTTCGAAAAAGCTGTCCCAGTCACGCCAGCGCGAGTTGAGGAGATGCTGCCGATGGGTGGCGTCAGCCAGCACGCCGTCGATATCGACACAAACTGTCGGACCGATCATCGACTGGTCATCGCTCGGCCAGAACCAACTCTTATGGACACGGTCAATCGTGAACGTCGGCACCCGCTCGACGTCAGTCGTCGTCGCCACTCTCGCTGGCTCGTTCTGCAATCTCGGCTACGACGCCGGGGTCAGCGAGCGTCGTGGTGTCTCCCAGCTCGCGACCATCAGCGACGTCACGCAGCAACCGTCGCATGATTTTGCCCGAACGCGTCTTCGGCAGGTCGGGCACGATGATCACGGTTTTCGGTCGCGCTATCTTTCCCAGTTTCACACCAACGTGATCGCGAATCTCGTTGCCAAGCGCCGTCGAAGGTTCATTGCCGCCGCGAAGGATCACGTAGCCAACGATGGCCTGGCCGGTCAGATCATCGGTTGCCCCGACCACGGCTGCCTCAGCGACCGACGGGTGATCGACAAGGGCCGACTCGACTTCGGTGGTGCTGATGCGATGGCCCGACACATTCATAACATCGTCGACCCGGCCGAGTAACCAGAGATACCCATCATCATCGAGCTTGGCGCCATCACCAGCGAAATACCGACCCTCGTAGGTCGACCAGTAGGTCTCCATGTAGCGCTCGGGGTTACCCCAAATCCCGCGCAGCATCGACGGCCAGGGGCGAGTGATAGTGAGGTAGCCACCCCCGACCTCGACCTGATCGCCGGCGTCGTCGACGAGCTCGGCGAAAACGCCGGGGATAGTGCCGCATGCAGAACCCGGCTTGGTGGTGGTGACGCCGGGAAGAGGCGAAATCATGTGGCCACCGGTCTCGGTCTGCCACCACGTATCAACGATGGGTCGAGCGGATCCGCCAATGTGCTCGTGGTACCACATCCACGCCTCGGGGTTGATTGGCTCACCAACGGTGCCCAACACTCGCAACGTACTTAGATCGTGCTTGGCCGGCTCTTGTGCACCCCACTTCATGAACATCCGAATAGCGGTTGGCGCGGTGTAGAGCTGAGTGACCCCATAGCGCTCGACAATGTCCCAAAGCCGGTCCTGAGCCGGAGTATCGGGCGTGCCCTCGTACATCACCGAGGTGACGCCGTTGGCTAGGGGCCCGTACACGATGTAGCTGTGGCCCGTGACCCAGCCGATATCGGCTGCACACCAGTAGACGTCGGTTTCGGGTTTGATGTCGAAGGTGTACTTATGGGTGAACGCCACCTGGGTGAGGTAGCCACCCGTGGTGTGCATAATGCCCTTGGGCTTCGCCGTGGTGCCCGACGTGTACAGCAGGTAGAGCAGCTGCTCGGAGTCCATGGGCTCCGCCGGACAATCGTCGGATGCGTCGGCCATGAGGTCGTGCCACCAGTGATCGCGACCGGCCTGCATATCGGGGCCCGTGTTGCACCGATCGACAACCACCACATTCTGGACCGACGCCGCGCCCGTCTTGAGGGCTGCGTCGACGGTCGGCTTCAACGGAGTTGCAGCACCTCGGCGATAGCCGGCGTCAGCGGTGATGATGGCCTTAGCTTCGGCATCATCGCAACGATCAACTATGGCGTCAGCCGAGAACCCGCCGAAGATCACCGAGTGGGCAACTCCGATACGGGCACAAGCCAACATGGCGATCGGGAGCTCGAGGATCATGGGCATGTAGATGGCGACTCGGTCGCCCTTCTCGAGCCCAAACCCCTTGAGCACATTGGCGAACTTTTTCACCTCGGTGAGGAGCTCGGCATAGGTGATGGCGATCTTGTCGCCGGGCTCGCCCTCCCAGTGATAGGCCACTTTGTCACCCAGCCCGTTCTCGACATGGCGATCGAGGCAGTTGTAGGTGACGTTTAGTTCGCCACCGACAAACCACTCGGCAAAGGGGAGCTCCCACTTGAGGGTGGTGTGAAAATCCTTGTCCCAACTAACAAGCTCGCGTGCTTGGCGAGCCCAGAACGCTTCGTAGTCGGCCTCGGCCTCGTCGTACATCGACCGGTCGTTAGCTAGCGCAGCACCCGCGAACTCTGGCGGTGGCGGAAAGCGCCGGTCTTCCACCTCAAATACGCCAATGGTGGGCTCTGCCATCGATCACTCCTCGTTGGTTCAGCGGAATTCCGATGCTACTTCCGCTCGCATGGTTGTGCGAAGGCTCAGCAGCGCAGTCGATTCAATCAGCTCAGGTTGAAACAGTCCCTCAGGCCACTGATCACCAATTCGAGACCGACCTGGAAAAGCCGTTGCTCGGAATCGCGAAAGGCTTCAGTGGCGTGGCCCATGACATAAGAGACGGCGAAATTAAGACCGGCATAGGCATCTGCGGGATCGAGGCCTGCGGACCGCAACACGTTAAAGCCGCGTTACAACGCCAGAAAAGCCTCCGGGCTGTCGGCCGGTCGAGTGGCAAAAAGCGTGAGGGCGGCCGGATGGTCGACAAGCACTTTGTAGAACGATCGCATGCCCGACCGGACGGCATCTTGCCAGTCGGCCGCATCATCGATTTCGGGGATCTCGATCTCGCTATAGAGCTGGACCATCACGCTGTCGAGAAGATCGTTCTTGCTGGCAACGTAGTGGTACAGCGACATCGCCTCGACGCCGAGCGCGGCTCCTAAGCGACGCATCGAAAGGCCGTCGAGCCCTTGGTCATCGATGATCCCAATAGCAGCCAGCGTTATGCGTTGTCGGCTGAGATGTCCCCGCTCAGACTCGCCCATCGGTCGTCAATATACAAACGTTTTCCTGCTCAGGGCATTCTGGTGGTGAGTCCGCTCGGACCAGCTGCGGCGGGAGCCGATGGAGGGGCGGCCCCCACGCACAGCTGGCGAGGCCGCATCCGAAAAACGGACAGCGACCTCGACCGGGCGGAGGGATGGTCGCGACCCGCTTCGGGTCGCGACAAGGGCCCCGCTGAACGCGGTGTTTCACGACGCGTCTCGCATTGAAAACGACAAAGTTCCGAAGAACACGTGGCGCCCATGATCCCTCCTACCCGACTGAAGCTAGCCGTTCGCTGGCGATCAGTACAGTGGATCAACACCAGTGAACGGCCAACCAACTCCCTAAACCAGCAGGGTCTAGTAGAGCTTCAGCCTCGGTGACACGACTACGCATCCGCAGCGCGGCAACGTTCGGCGCAGCAGCGTTTTTCTTCCAGACACGACGACCTTCCTCGACCAATTCATCTATCCCCCACGTCCGCAGGAAAGCTGCCTGGGTCTCCAGCCCAGAAGGCCCGGGAAGTTGGTCAATGGCGATGTCGGTGGTGATGTCCCGCTCTCCCGGCTGATCGTACGGATCGTCGCCACGCTCGTGCTGGCGATACGTGCGCAGCCATCCCCCACGGCTAGCTAGCTCAGCGGTGGTTGAGGCTCCATAGTCAAACGCCAGCAGATGCGCAGCTCCAGCCGAGCGCACCGATTCCACCCAGCGCTGCGCCTGCTCCAGCAGCGGCGCCCGCTGACCAGCTTCGAGCTCGATTGTTTCGGTACCAAACGGAGCGATGTCAAGCGGTAGCAGAACCTCGGCTCCGGCTTCGACATAAACCTCTGACCAGCCCTCCGCCGTTCGCTCGACGACACGAAACGGCAGATTGTCGAGCAGCTCATTGGCGATGACGACCGCTCCGTCCAGTTGACCCAGCTCGCTGCTGTGCTGGGCAGTGGTGCCGGGAGCCAAATCAACGGAACGGAGCTCCCATGCCACTGCGCATCGCGGCGAAGCAAACTCGAGCGCCCGAAGCAGCGTGCCCGGCCCCGACCCAACATCGACAACGGGAAAAGGGTCGGGCCGGCCGAGGTCGTCCCACCATTGATCAATCGCGTTGGCCAGGACGGCACCAAACAACGGCCCAACCTCGGGGCTGGTGATGAAATCGCCGGTGCGACGCCCGGCGCGACCAACACCACTGCTGTAGAAGCCGGTGCCGGATGCATAGAGGCATTGCTCGACGTAGTCGTCGAAACGCAACGGCGGCTTCATGACTGCGTCACGGCTGCGTCGACATAGGCGAAGACGATGCCGACGCAGCTAGGGCAGAGCGATGGCGGTGAAGTTGGTCATCTCACTGAGTGGACCAATCAATACCGAGCCGGTCACGAGTGTGACCAAAAGCGTGACACCAATAGCCACCATCAGCGCTGGTGGGATCACGATTGGCGAGTGGTCGCCATCCGGCGCCGGCATGAACCACATCTGCTTGGCAATCGACAGGTAATAGAAGGCGGCGATGACCGAATTGACGGCGGCAATCACCGCGAGCGAGATGCCGGCACCAGTACCGCCGTCGGTGAGCACCCGGAAGATCTCGAACTTCGCCCACCAGCCACCAACAGGTGGAATGCCGGCCAATGAGAAGAGGAACGCCGTCATGGCCAACGTAAGGCCAGGCGCGTACTGGAACAGACCGCCGTAACTCGAGATCTCACCTGACCGAGTCTTGCGCGCAGCCGTTATTACGACGGCGAAGGCGCCGAGGTTCATCGCGGCGTAGACCACCAAGTAGGTAACGATGGCCGACGCAGCACGTTCGGGACGGTCGCCGAACACGGCGAGCGGGGCCAACATGTATCCGGCTTGGGCCACACCCGAGTACGCAAGCATGCGAACGATGTTGGTTTGGCGAATGGCGATGAGGTTGCCCACCGTCATGGTCGTAGCTGACAGCACCCACATGAGCGGCTCAACGACGTCGGTCTGGTTGGCAAAGGCAATAATGACGACGTTCATCATTGCGACAAAACCAGCGGCCTTCGAGGCCACAGCGAGGAATGCTGTAAGGGGTGTCGGCGCTCCTTCGTAGGTATCGGGCGCCCATGTGTGGAACGGCACAGCCGAGACCTTGAATCCGAACCCGATGACCGTGAACACGATGGCCAACGTGAAGATTGGTCTCGATTCGCCGGTTGCCAACGCTTCACCAATGCCGTGGAGATCGGTGTGGCCAGATACCCCGTAGAGCAAAGACATGCCGTACAGCAGAATGGCCGACGCGAAGACGCCCATGAGCATGTACTTGAGGCCGGCTTCGTTCGACTTGAGGTCGCGCTTACGCCAGGCAGCGAGGAGATAGGCGGGAATCGAAACCAGCTCGATGGCCACAAAGATACTGATGAGATCTCGGGCCGACGTCATCACCAGCATGCCGAGCAGAGAGGCGGAAATCAGCTGGTAGTACTCGCTGTCGTAGTAGTCGCCCTCATGCATGTAGTTGGTCGAAAGGAGAACAATCACGTACCCGCTGAGTAGAAACAGTCCCTTGAGCACCAACGAATAGTTGTCAACGACGTACGCGCCGTCCCACATCACTCGCGGCAACTCGTCGTTCTGGTTCCAAAGTGTCAGAACCGGGATAAGTGCGGCGAGGAATCCGAGGCTGGTGAGCGTCGGGATGAGCTTGCGGACTTTCTCGAGCCCGATGAGGTCGATGAGGGTGACCAGGGCACCAGCAGCCAACAATACAAGTTCAGGCGCGACCCCATGCCAGTCGATGTGCGGCCGTACGAACGGGGCCTGCTCGGTGAGCTGCGCCAGCACGACGCTCAAGGCGTTCCTCCTGGAACAAACGCGCTGACCGCCGGATCAGTGAGGTCGAAGATGATGCCGGGCAAGAAGCCAAAGAGCACGATCAGGACCAGCAAGGGCACCCAGGCAATCCACTCGGTGAGTACGACATCCTTGATATTCGGATCGTCGGCGAATTCCTCGCTCGGCGTACCGAACGCGGTGCGTTGCAGTAGCCACAGCAAGTAGGCGGCGGCCAGCACCGTGCCGATGGCCGCAATGACCATGTACACCCGGAACAAGTTCTGATTTATGCCGTCAGCGGGTTCGTAGGCGGCCAGGATGGCCGGGAACTCACCCCAGAAGCCGGCGAGACCGGGCAAACCGAGCGATGCCATCGTGCAGAAACCGAGGATCCACCCCATGTGCGGGGCCTGAACCAGCAGACCGCCGAGGCGCTTGATCTCGAGGGTGTGATAGCGCTCCTTGATCGAACCGGCAATGAAGAAGAGCATGCCGGTGATCAGGCCATGAGCGACCATCCCAAAGATGGCGGCGTTGATACCGAAATCAGTAAGGGTGGCTATACCGAGCATCACGTAGCCCATGTGGGCCACCGACGAGAAGGCGATAAGTCGCTTCATGTCGGTTTGAGCCAGGCAACCGAGAGCACCATAGATGATGCCGGCGCAAGCCAGGCCACCGATGATCGGTGCCCACTGGATGGCAGCGTCGGGGAGAATCGGCAGAGCAATACGGACGAACCCGTAGGTGCCGAGCTTCAGCAGCACGGCGGCCAAGATCACTGAACCCTGCGTTGGCGCCTGGGTGTGGGCGTCGGGCAGCCATGTGTGGAAGGGGAACATGGGCACCTTGATGCCGAAACCCATGAACATGCCGCCAAATATCAGCCACTGAGTTTGGCTGCTGATGTTGCCGTTGGCGACAAGATCGTCAAGCTCGGTCATCTTGAAGGTCTCGGCACCAGTGAGCCAGTAAAGAGCTAAGAAGCTGACCAGCATCAAGGCCGAACCAAAGAGTGTGAACAGGAAGAACTTGATCGCTGCGTACAGACGATTCTCGCCGCCCCAGACGCCGATCATGAAGTACATCGGCAGGAGCACGACCTCGAAGAACACGAAGAAGAGCACCAGATCCTGAGCAACGAACGTGCCCAACATGCCCGTGTGGAGCACCAGGATGAGGGTGAGGAACGCCTTGGGATTGCCCGGCTCGGGAATGTGATCCCAGCTATAGATGATGACCAACGGCACCACGAGCAGTGTGAGGACAATGAGTGGCATAGAGATGCCGTCGATGCCGGTGAAGTACCGGGCGTTGACGATCTCGATCCACTTGGCGTCGGTGACGTACTGGAGCTTGTCCCAGCTACCCGACCCCATTCGGTAGAAATCGATCGCCAGCCAAAAACCGATAATGCCAGTGATGACCGTTGACCCGAGGGCCACGATCTTGTGGTTTTCTTCCTGCTCGGCGGGGAGCAGCATCATGATGGCCGCCCCCACGAGGGGGAGAAAGACCATCACCGAGACGAGTGTTCCGCTTGGTTCCATGGTGGTTTGTTACCTGTTCCTGTTCTCTCTCGTCACTGCGTACATCAGACGACCACGATGAAGACCGCAGCCAGTACTGCTGCTGCGCCGAACATCAGAGTTGCGTACTGACGAATCTTGCCGGACTGAACTTTGCGTAGGAGTTGACCGGATTCAGATGCACCTATACCGGATCCGTTGACCGCGCCGTCGATTGCGCCCTGGTCGATGTACTTGTAGACGAATCGACCAACCGCAGTGGTGCCCGTGCCGACGGTATTGACCACTCCATCGAGAACGTTCTGGTTGAACCAGTAAGCCACATCGGCGGCCCAGCCCTTCGCCGCACCAGCGATAGCTCCGGTGTAGAGGTGATCGAGATAGAACTTCTCGACCAGCAGCGTGTGGCCGGCCTTGATGAGCCTGTTGTTGTCGGCCCAATGATTGGTGTATTCGGTGGCGGTGGCATCGATGGCGTAAAGCCGCTTGTAATACGACCACACCGCGGCGCCAGCACCAACGGCCAACAGCGAGGCCACGATTGCGAGGCTGAGGCTGGGTGTGCCGTGGGAAATACGCGGGAAGCTGGCGATACCTGCCGGTTCGACCATCTCCTCGAACCAAAGACCGAAACGGCTTCCCAGGACGGGGAGCTCCTTCGGAACATTGAGGAAACCAGCGAACACGGCGCCGACGGCCAGAATGATGAGCGGCACAGTGATTCGAGGACCTGACTCATGGGGAGTCACGTGACCGCGGTATTTGCCGAAGAAGGTAAGCCAGATGACTCGAGTCATGTAGGCGGCGGTCATGGCCGCGGTGAGCATGCCGAAGATGAACGGCACGTAGTAGGTGCCATTGCCGCCAGTGCCCGGCCAAACACCAGCACCGACCAAAATCTCGTCCTTGCTCCAGAATCCGGCCAAGGGCGGCAGCCCGGCAAGCGCACCCGAGCCGATGATGAAGGTCCAGAAGGTCTTGGGCATCACCTTGCGGAGACCGCCCATGTCGGCCTTCATGTCGAAACTGTGGTGGCAAGCGTGACTCAGCGAGCCCGCACCCAGGAACAGGCACGCCTTGAAGATTGCGTGGGTGAAGAGGTGGAACATGCCCGCCGTATAGGCACCGACACCGAGAGCGAGCACCATGTAGCCGAGCTGAGAGACCGTTGAATAGGCTAAGACCTTCTTGATATCGCGCTGCACGAAGGCCAAGAGACCGCCGCCGACGCACGTGATTCCACCGACAAGGGCGAGAGGGTTGAGGCTGCTGTCGGCAATTCCCATGCCGATGTAGAACACGGGGTAGAGCCGACCAATGAGGTACACCCCGGCAACCACCATGGTGGCGGCGTGGATGAGCGCGCTGACCGGTGTCGGTCCGGCCATGGCGTCGGGGAGCCAGGTGTGCAGGATGAACTGGCCCGACTTCGACATGACCGCCGCCATGAGACACAAGCTGGCGATCAGCAAGGTGTTCTTGCTAATCGCGCCGCTGACCGCTGCCTCGTTGATGGCCTGTATGTCGAAGGTGCGACCGGCGGCGAAGTAGAGAATGATCATGCCGATCAGCAACCCGATATCACCAACGCGGTTAGTCAGGAAGGCTTTCAGGGCCGCGTCAGAGTTCGGCTTCTCCTCCCACCAATGGCCGATCAGGGCGAAGGAGCAGACGCCGACGAGCTCCCAACCAACGATCATCTGCAACGTGCTGCTGGATAGCACGTAAAAGAGCATCGAGGCGGTGAACAGCGAAAGGAATGCGAAGTAGTGGGTGTAGCGACGATCGCCGCCCACGTAGTCGGTCGAGAAGATGTGCACCAACATCGAGATGAAGGTGACGACCACGAGGAGCAATACCGACTGACCGTCTACAAACGTGCCTATCTGGATGTCGGAGCCACCCTCTGCAGCGGGCCCACCGTTCTCGAACCAGGTTGTTTGGGTGACAATTGGGCACGGCGACACGTGTCCTTCGCCCTCTTCGGCGAAGGCCAGTCCTGCGGGAGCAAGCGCATCCTCGTCGTGACTGTGCTCGCCGTCATCACTTTCCCCGGCATGGCCGTCGGTGATGCAACTCTCGCCCGCACTCGACGCGTGACCAGCGTCTGCGCCGTCGACTTCGGTTCCGTGCTCGTCGGTCCCGTTTTCTTCGTCGTCGACGAATGCAAGGGCTTCCTCACCGCCGCCGTGACTATCGGCGACGTCACCGACATAGCCGATCCACGAACCGGCAATGGTCAGCGAGAAGATGAAGGCGAACACCACGGCGGGGATGCCAATGAAGTGCGCTGTGACGCCCAAACGCTTCGATCCGAAGAGAATGACCAGAAACGACGCAGCCATGACAGCAGGGACGATCCAGACCATCTCGAAGATGCCGGGTACCGAAACAGAGGCCTCGGCAGCAAACAGCGGAGCAGAAGAGAGGGCGGAGGGAAGGAGCGAAGAAGTCACAGAAGTTGGCCTCGATCAGCCTTGGAGCATGTCGGCTTCGGCGACATCGATGCTGCGACGGTTGCGGTAGATCAACAGCACGATGGCTAGACCTACGCCAACCTCCGCAGCGGCGACGGCGATGATGAACAGTGCGAAGACCTGGCCGGCGATGTCTTGATTGAAGGTGCCGAAGGCCACGAGGTTGATGTTGACGGCGTTCAGGATGAGCTCGATCGACATCAACACGAGTACGCCATTCTTGCGAGTGAGAACGCCATACACCCCGATGCAAAACAAGATGGCGGCGAAGAACAAGAACTGATTCAGGAACATGGTCAGTCTCTCCTAGCCACGACGACAGCGCCGATCAGAGCGGCGAGAAGCAGAACCGAAAGGGCTTCGAAGGGTACGATGTAGGTGCCGAAGATCGAGTCGGCAACCGCGTCGGTTCGTTGCACCACAGCGTTGTCGGGAAGCTTGGCGTCTTCGAAGCCCTCCCAGAGCGCATAGCCCATTACCGCGGCCATGATCACCGCGACGAGAGCCCCGATCCACTTCTGATCGTGATCAAGGTCGGTCTCGGAGCCAATCTGGGCACGAGTCAGCATCACGCCGAACAACAGCAACACCAGGATGGCCCCGATGTAGACGAGGATCTGGGTAGCGGCCGCGAACTCGGCGCCAAGAATAATGTAGACAGCGGCCACACTGGCCAAGACGATCAAGAGATAAAGCGCCGAATGCACCACGTTGTCGGTGGTCACCATCTTGAGGGCGGCAAAGATCGCGACAACAGCGATGACGACGAAGAATGAGTTGGTGACCCAGACTTCGGTCCGGGTCATCTCGGCTGCCAGCAGGCCAACCCCCGCGGTCATCGCGGGACCTTCTTTGCCTTCACCTCGGCACCGGCCTCGTAACTCTCGAAGTCGGGCACCGTTTCCATCCACTGACCGAGGCGGCTCTTGTCGTGAAGAAGATCGGCGATCTTGGGTTCGGAGTACTCGAACTCCGGGCTCCAGAAGAGCGCTTCGAAAGGACAGACATCGACACAAATCCCGCAGTACATGCAGAGCCCGTAGTCGATGTCGAAGCGATCAAGCTTGTTGACCGAACGAGGCTTACCACCGGCGCGGCGAGGCGGTGCCAGCTCCTTGTGGCCCTCGATGTAGATACACCAGTCGGGACATTCACGAGCACAAAGCATGCACGACGTGCAATTTTCCTCGTGCAGCGCAATCACGCCCCTGGCCCGCGGGGTCGGGTCTTCCTTTTCGTGCGGGTACTGCACGGTCTCGGCACCCTTGGTGACCGTCTTCACGATCTCCTTGAAGGTCACACCGAGGCCAGTAATAACACCGGGAACGAGCGGCATCTAGAACACCACCTTCAGGACGCCGGTAAAGGCGATGTTGACGAGCGACAGCGGAATGAGGAACTTCCACGCGAACTTCTGGAGCTGGTCCTCACGAAAGCGCGGATACGTGAACCGCACCCAGTAAATGACGAACGTAAGCAACAGCATCTTGGTGAGCATCACCAGTGGGCCGATGAAGTTCATCCAGTTGGAATCCCAAGCAATGCCGAAAAGATCGGTGATGAACGGTGGCACCGACCACCCGCCGAGGAACAGCACCGAGGCAAAGAAGGCAAAGATGTTGGCGGTCGCGAACTCACCGATGAAGAACATCAGGAACCGGAACCCGGAGTACTCGGTCATGTAGCCCGAGACGAGTTCGGACTCCGCAATCGGCATATCGAACGGCACCTGGGTGAGTTCGGCTTGCACGGCAATCATGAAAATCAAGAAGCCGATGAACTGGGTGAGAAAGTAGGGATTACCCAGGCCCCCCCAGCCGAAGATCTCGCCCGTCGCCTGGGCCGCGATGATGCCCTGCAGATTGAGCGTGCCCGCCTGAATCACGACACCGACCACAGCGAGGATGAGGGGCAACTCGTAGGCGATGAGCTGGCCGGCTGCTCGAAGCCCTCCGAGCAGCGAATACTTGGAGGCGCTGGCCCAACCCGCCATCAGGATGCCAACGACGGAAACCGAAGAAACGGCGAGGGCAAGATAGACGCCGACATCGATGTCAGTGAATGCCGCATCGGGACCGAAGGGAATGACCACCGCCAACAAGAACGTGCTCATCAGCACCACATAGGGAGCGAGGGCAAACACTGACCGGTCGGCTCGAAGGGGGAAGATGTCCTCCTTCTGGAGGTTCTTGCCCAGCTCGGCCAACAGCTGCATCGAGCCGTATGGCCCGGCTTCCATCGGACCGAGACGGCTCTGCATGAAGGAGACCATCTTGAAGAGGTAGAGGTACACGGTGGCGCCAGCTGGGATAAGCACCGCAACGATGGCCATGACGAGTTTGAACGAGGTGGTCTGCCACCACGCGAACTCGACCGCGAGCAAGGAAGAAATCACCGGAGCTGCGCCCCCTGGAACGAATAAGGGCTCATCGATCGATATCTCCGAGAATGAAGTAGAGGCTGGCCAAGATGGTGATGACGTCGGGCACGTACGCCCCCTTCAACAACCATGGACTGATCGACATGTTAGAAAAACTGGCCGACCGGATCTTGACTCGGAACGGTTCAAGACCACCTTGGCTGACGACGTAGTAGCCCATAATGCCAAGCGGATTCTCGGTCTCGACGTAGGCCTCGCCCTCGGTCACCTTGATGATGCGGGGCACCTTGGCCATGATCGGGCCCGACGGAATGCCGTCGAGCAATTGCTCAACGATCTTGCACGACTCGCGAACTTCTTGCAGCCGCACCCAGTACCGAGCAAACGAATCGCCGTCGGGATGGGTCCAGACCTTCCAGTCGACCGCGTCATAGGCCAGACCCTTGTGTGGATTGTCGCGACGTACGTCCCAGTCGACACCCGAGGCACGAATGTTGGCGCCCGAGAGACCGTAGGAAAGGCCGACGTCAGCAGGAATAACACCAATTCCGCGGGTACGTGCTTGGAAAATTTCGTTGCCGATCAGCAGGTCTTCCATCTCATCGCAGAAGCTGCGGATGTGGACGAGAGACTCCTTGGTTTCGGTAATCCAGCCGGCCGGGAGATCGTCTTTAACGCCACCGATGCGATCGAAGTTGGGGTGGAAACGTCCGCCTGTCGCCGACTCGATCTGATTCAGGATGTGTTCGCGGTCTCGAAACGCATAGAAGATCGGTGACACGGCACCTAGCTGGACACCCATGTCGCCGAGGAACAACGTGATGTTGGCGATGCGAGCCATCTCGAACAGGATCGTTCGAATGTGGCGGGCCCGAGGCGGAGCCTCGATGTCCATCAGCTGCTCGGCGGCCAGAATAAATGGCACCTCATTGGCAAAGCTGCCAAGCCAGTCGATGCGGTTGATAAGCGTGGTCACCTGGGGATAGGTGCGAACTTCGGTGAGCTTCTCGTAGCCACGATGCATGTACCCCATCACCGGGTCAGCCTCGATCACCTGCTCGCCATCAAGGCGAGCGACGATGCGGAGCGTGCCGTGGGTGGCCGGGTGCTGTGGGCCGATGTTGAGGGTCATGCCCTCGGCCTCGAGTTCGACGTTCACTCGGGCGTCGGCGGCCTGGGCCGCGATGTAGGCCAACTGGCGGCGGTCGGAGATGGCGGTCACGGGGAATCCTCCGGATCCCTTGAGTTGGCTTCGCCAACATCAGCAGAAACATCCTCCGGGACATCCGGAGCGGCGGCCTCGGTGTTCTCGGTGCTGGGAACCTCAGGCATCGGCTCGACATCCACAATGCCGGGCCAGGGCTTCACGAGACGAGCCAACAGCGGGAAATCCTTACGCAGAGGATGCCCTTCGAAGTTGCCGGGCAGATAAAGGTTGCGAAGGCCCGGGTGGCCGGCGAAAGCGATACCGAACATCTCGTGGACCTCACGCTCGTGCCAATCGGCACCCGGATACACGTTGGTCCAGGTTCCGACCTCGAGATCGTTTCCATCGACCGTGCCGGGCACGTCGGCCTTCAAGGTCACACCAAGATTGGTGGTGAGATTGTGGACACGGGCCATCACCTGGAACCGAGTGTCGCCACCGGCTACACCCTGGACGATCTCGGCGGGAGCGGCCTCAGCTTCTTCAGCAGAAAGAAGCGTGTCGACAGCCGAATCCAGCGAACGCCCAAAGGGAGACGGCAACCAATCGATGGCCGAAAGCCAACTGAAGAAACGAAAGCGTTGGCGCTCCCGGAGATACGAAGCGGTGTCGCCCCATGCCTCACTCGATACCCGGATCCAAAGGTCTTGGCCGGGCTGGAGATGAGTTTCGACGATGGCATCGCCATATTCAGCCGTAACGGCCTCGAGAAGAGCGTCGCGGGCTTCGTCGACGACTGCTTCTTCTACAACAGCTGCATCAGCTTCCGAAGGCAAGAGGGTCTTCCTTCCACTTAGCGACCATGTCTTCGTTCTGGATCTGCTCTTGTAGCAGCACGATGCCCTCGAGGAGAGCTTCGGGGCGTGGCGGGCAGCCCGGCACGTAGACGTCGACCGGAATAATTTGGTCAACACCCTTTGTTACCGAGTAGCTGTCCCAGTACGGGCCACCACAGTTGGCGCACGAGCCCATCGAGATCACGTACTTGGGTTCTGGCATCTGCTCGTACAAGCGGCGAATAGCAGGCGCCATCTTGTCGGTAACGGTGCCCGAAACGACAACGAGGTCGGCCTGGCGTGGGCTAGCCGGCAACGGAATCACGCCAAGGCGCATCACGTCGTAGCGGGGGGAGCCGAACGCAGCGCCCATTTCGATGGCGCAGCAGGCAAGACCCCACTGATAGACCCACAACGAGTACTTGCGGCTCGTGTTCAGGAGCGCGGTGAGAGACTTGGGAAGCTTCCCTGACTCAACCAAACCCATACCGTTTGCCTCCTCTGCTAACTACCGAATACTGCCCTACCGAAACCTGCACTACCGAACATTGCTCGCTGTTGCGCCCCAACCTGCGAGAAGTGGTGCGTACCTCAGACCCAGCGCAAGACGCCCTTGCGCCAGGCATAGCCCAGACCGAGAGCAAGAATGAAGATGAAGATGACCATTTCCACCAGACCGAAGTAACCGTACGCCTCAAGACGTGTGGCCCAGGGAAAGATGAAGACTGCTTCAACGTCGAACATTACGAAAAGCAGAGCGAAGATGTAATAGCGGATCTGGGACTGCGACCATCCACTGCCGACAGGGTCGACACCACTCTCGTAGTTCTCGAGCTTTTGGACCGTTGGTCGATCCGGGCGAATGAAGCTGGCAAGGCCAATGAAAGTGAACACCAGCAGGAATGCGAGCGCACCAAAGAGGCCGACCAAGAGGTAGTCACGGAGGAAGTCCGACACGGGGCTGGATGCTACCTGTCCGAGAGGCTCCGACCAAAGCTCTCGGCCACGAAGTTCGGCGACGGATCACTGTTTCTGCGCCTGGCCCTCGTCCTGGCTCACAAACTGGCCTCGGTGCGTCCGCTGCCAGCGGCCTCGACCGGCTGCTCAGCCGGTCGAGGTGACGTCGAGTCCAAAGAGCTCGGAGAAGCGCGCTTCGTACTCGGCATCATCGACGATCGCGCCAAGGGCTACCCATTCTTCGTCGCTGAATCGCGAGCGATTTTGCGACAGCTCAACTCCGCCCCAACCACACGTCCAGCGAAGTTTTGCCTGGTCAGTCGTAGCGGCCTCATGAATAACATCGGCCACCTCTTGCGGTTGACCCGGCGTCTTGAGACCCTTCGCGTAAAAGGCGAACAGCCGGCGATAGTGAGCGTCGTACGCCCCGGTGGCATTTGGCGCCCCGGTGTTTTTGGCCATGATCGCGGTCCAAACAATGCCCGGTTCGATGATGGCAACTCGTACTCCGAAGGCCGCCAGCTCTTGCGCCATCCCTTCGCTCAATCCTTCGACGGCCCACTTCGATGTGACATACGGCGACTGCCCAATAGCCGCGATTCGACCCGCAATCGACGAAATGTTCACAATGCAGCCATCCCCGCGGTCGCGCATCTGAGGCAGAACAGCCTGGCTGCAACGAACAATTCCGTTCACATTCACGTTGAACACCTCGTCGTACAACGCCGGCGTGCACTCTTCCATCACCGCGTTGCCACCGATGCCAGCGTTGTTCACCAGCACATCGACACGACCGGCGTCGCCGAGAATCTCGGCCATCGCCGTGTTTACCGAATCGGTATCGGCCACGTCACAAACAATCGGATGCACCGTGACGCCTGCTTCTATGGCCAGCGATGCCAGCTTCTCGCCCTTGTCCAAGCTCCGCATCGTCCCATATACCTTCCATCCCTTGGATGCCAGGTCAATGGCGGCAGAGCGCCCAATTCCCGAATTGCTTCCCGTGACAACAGCAACAGTTTCATTAGCCATTCTTGGAGGCTACCCACCATCTCGTTCTGGCACCGGTTGGACAGACCCTCGCGAGATCAACCGGCGCCAGCGCACGGGTCTACCCTGTAGGGGTGAAGATTGGTCAGCTAGATGTGCCGACGCCGGTGGTGTTAGCACCTATGGCGGGCGTTACCAACGCCCCGTTCCGACGGTTGTGCCGCCAGTTCGGTGCCGGCCTGTACGTGAGCGAGATGATCAGTGCCAGGGCGTTGATCGAAGGCAACGAGAAAACCGACAAGCTGGCCAGCTTCGATGTCGACGAAACTCCGCGCAGTTTGCAACTCGCTGGCGTCGATCCCGGACACATGGGCGAGGCGGTCCGCCGCCTTGTCGATGAGGGTCGCGTCGACCACATCGACCTCAACTTCGGGTGTCCGGTTCGCAAGGTGACGCGCCACGGCGGAGGCGGAGCCCTCCCCTACAAGCGCAAACTGTTTGCGGCCGTGGTGCAGGCTGCAGTCGAAGGCGCCGGCACGGTGCCGGTCACCATCAAATTCCGCGTCGGTATCGACGACGAACACCACACGTATCTCGACACCGGTCGCATCGCAGCCGACCTCGGCGTCGCCGCCCTCGCTCTGCACGGCCGCACGGTGGCGCAGCTTTACTCCGGCACCGCCGACTGGAGCTCGATCGCTCGCCTCAAGGAAGCCGTGCCGAACATCCCGGTCATGGGCAACGGCGACATTTGGGAGGCACAGGATGCCATCGACATGATGGCCCAAACCGGTTGCGATGGTGTCGTGATCGGTCGGGGATGTCTGGGTCGCCCGTGGCTCTTCGGGCAGCTCGATGCAGCACTGAACGGCGAGCCAATACCCGACCATCCGACGCTGGCCGAGGTCGTCCCGATCATGATCGAACACGCCACCGCCCTAGTGGCTTGGTTCGGCGACCATAAGGGCGTCCGTGAGTTTCGGAAACACGCCAGCTGGTATCTGAAGGGGTACCCGGTCGGTGGTGAACTGCGGGGCTTGTTGGGGCAGATGAGCAGCCTCGAGCACCTCGTCGAGCTACTGGGTCGCCTCGACGACGCTCCACTTCCAGAGGAAAACCGTCGCGTTGCCCGTGGTCACACTCGCGGGCCACAGGTGGTCGCCCTTCCCGATAACTGGTTGGCCGACCCTGACGATGCCCTGGTCGCATCCGCAGCCGGCGACACCGCTGCCTCGGGTGGCTAGGAGCCGCCCACCGGTGCTGGCGCTCAGCCGGCGGTCTCGCGGCGTGGTGCGAGCCGACGTTCGGCGAAAACCTTGCTCCAGTCTTGGATGAGGCACCGATCAGGCTGATGCCGGCGTTCGGGCATAGCACCCTCATGGGGGTTGTCCAGGAAGTCGGCGAGACTGTCGAGCGCAGCAACGATCAGATCACTGTCATCGTCGGAGACCGACTCAGCGACCGCAGGCTGGCCCTCCAGGACCCTCGGGTCGCCCGGCGTAGCGATGATGACCAACGTGTTCGGCGACGCGATAGCGATGTCGGTGAGGACATCGCGGCCACGGAGACCGGGAGACGAATCGGACATCACGACCACCGCCGGCTGGTTTTGCTCGATCGCGAACAGCGTCTGCACCGCGTTACCAGCGACAGCGACAAGGTCAAAGCGGGAGTGGGCTCGAACCAGTTGGCGGAGACAAGCGGCAGCCAACGGGTCTGCCACACCAAGCACGAGCGAATGAGTGTGCGCCATTGGTGTTATGTCGGCCGCGACCGCTCGAACGTTAGTGAAGCAGCAAATTGGCTGGTCTGGGCCTAGGGGCGAAGCAGGCTGAGAGCACCCGAGCCGTCGCGAAGAGCCCCGCTGACCAAGTCGGGAGCGACACCCAAGGCAATGGTGGCGAAGACGGCGAGACCGACGGCAACCAAGACCGCAGGCGGAACCACGATCGGTGGAGCCGACACGGCATCTGTGTCTTCCTCCTCGGCCCCGTCCCCTCCAATACCCTTGTCGCCTTCAATCGCCTCTTCGGGCTCCTCGCTCGACTCAAGGAACATGGCGACGACCACACGCAGGTACAGATAGGCGCCGATCACAGCGGCGATCATGGCCACTCCGGCCAGCAAGTAGTTGCCACCCTCGGCCGCCGCGGCAATCACTCGAAACTTGGCCAAGAACCCGCTCGTGAAAGGAACACCGGACTGGGCGAACAGCAACAGGGCGAGACACCCGGCTAACACCGGGGACCGGCGGCTCAGACCTCGGTACGAAGAGATGGCGTGATCGCCATCTCCACGCCCGCCCACGACGGTGACGACGCCAAAGGTGCCGATCACCATGATCGAATAGGCCAACATGTAGAAGAGGACCGCTTGACCACCAAGAAGCGCTGTGGCCTCCGAAGTGCTGCCAGCCGCGTGCACTCCAATCAGCATGAAACCAGCGTGGGTGATCGATGAGTAGGCCAACATGCGCTTGATGTTCGTTTGCACCACGGCAAGGAACGCGCCAACCAACAGCGTGAGAACGGCCATTGCGGCCAGGATCGGTCGCCAGTCGCCACCCATCTGCCCGAAGCCAATAACGAACACTCGGACCAGACCGGCAAACCCGGCCACCTTCACCGCCGACGCCATAAAGGCAACGACCGGAGTAGGCGCGCCCTCGTACACATCAGGTGTCCACATCTGGAACGGGGCGGCCGAGACCTTGAAACCAAAGCCGACCAACAACAGCGCCATCCCGACCAGGATCAGCGAAGAGTTCTGGGCTGGGCTCACCCCGGCCACGCCAAACCGATTGATGTTGAGGGCGATGTCGGTGAGGTTGGTTGAGCCGGTTGCGCCGTAGACCATGGCGATGCCGTACAAGAAGATGGCCGACGACAAGGCACCGAGGACGAAGTACTTGAATCCCGCTTCCTGTGAGTCGGATCGTCGCAGATGCAGAGCGGCCAGCACATACACGGCGATCGAGAGAATCTCGAGACCGACGAAGGCGACGATGAGGTCCTCGGCCGATGCCAGCAAGATGCCTCCGCTGGCCGACATAAGAAGCAGTACGTACCACTCGGGTCCGTCGAGTCCTTCACGACGTAGATAGTCGTCAAGAATCAACGACACCAGCAGCAGGGCGATGCAGATGACGGCGGTGACAAAGATGGTGAATCCATCCACCACGAGTGCGCGGTCCACGATGTAGAACCGGCCATCGAGGCTGTCGTTGACCCGGCTCGACATCCAAGGCAAGAAGGCAAGCGCCGTGATCGAAAGCGCTGCGGTGAAGCCAGCCGGAATGCCGCGACCTCGTGTGGAGGGAACCAGCGAGGTGATGGTGATCAGCAGGACGCCGCCGATTGACAACACGATGAGTGGCCACATCAGCGACCATTCGACGTCCGGAACATCAATCGGCGTCGGGGCCGTTTCAAGCTGAGCCAGGAGGTTCGTCATTCGCCGTCCTCCTCGGAGTGGCCGTCGTCTTCGGCGTCGTCAGCGTGGCCATCGTCCCCGCCGTCCTCGGCATGCGATTCCGCGTCCTCGAGGGCTTCGGTGAGTTGGGCTACGCCCGCGGGCTGAGAGGGAGCCTCAGGCTCGGGTTCTTCGAAGCCATCGACGTTGGCCGCTACGTGAACGATGAGGACATCAACCGCAGGCTCAATCCGCTCGAGGATCGGCTTGGGATACACGCCCATGAAGACGATGAGGCCGAGGAGCGGCAGGATCGAGAGGCCTTCGGCCAGCGTGAGATCCGGCATGTCTGCGTTGTCGCCGGTCGGTTCGCCGTGGAAGACCCGCTGGTACGCCCAGAGCAGATAGAGGGCCGCCAGGATCACACCGCTGACGGCCACGACGGTCCACCAGCGGGCGGCCGAGAAGCCACCGAGCAGGATCAGGTACTCGCCGACGAAACCATTGAGGCCGGGCAGGCCGATGCTCGACAGCATCACCCAGGTGAACGCTGCGGCCATGATCGGTGCAGGCTTCTGCAACCCGCCAAGCTCAGCGATCTGACGCGTGTGACGACGTTCGTAAATCCAGCCCACCAGGATGAAGAGCGCTCCGGTGGACACACCGTGACTCACCATCTGCAGCACCGCACCCTGCAGTCCCTGATTGTTCATGGCGAACACGCCAAGAATGATGAAACCAAGATGGGCGACCGAAGAATAGGCAACCAGTCGCTTGAGATCCTTTTGCATCGTTGCCGCGATGGCGCCGTACACAATGCCGATGGTGCCGAGGGTGAAGAACACTGGCGCCAAATCGTGCGCCGCCTGCGGGAACAGGTAGACGCCGAAGCGAATGAAACCGTAGGTGCCGAGCTTGAGCATGACCCCGGCGAGGATCACCGAGCCAGCCGTTGGCGCCTCTGTGTGAGCGTCCGGCAACCAGGTATGTAGCGGGAAGAGGGGAACCTTCACCGCAAAGGCCAGAGCGAACGATGCGAAGATCAATCGCTGAGCCGTCGTGCCAAGGGCCTGAGCCTCGGCCAACACTGTGACATCAAAGGTGACCGGATTACCCGTGTTCCGAGCCGTCAAGAAGGCAATCGACACAATGCCGACGAGCATCAGGGCGGAGCCAGCCATTGTGTAGAGGAAGAACTTGAGAGCGGCGTAGACACGACGACCATGACCCCAGCCGCCGATGAGGAAGTACATCGGCACCAGGACGATCTCGAAGAACAGGAAGAACAGGAGTAGATCGAGAGCCAGGAAGACACCGAACGAACCGGCCATCAGCACCATGAGCCACATGTAGTAGGGCTTGTGGTCGTGATGCGGCTCGGTGGCCAGAATCGTGATCGGGAAGAGAATGCCGGTCAGCACCACCAGGAACAGCGAGATCCCGTCGAGCCCTAGAAAGAACGAGACGCCGAGGTCTTCGATCCAGGTGTACTGAGTGACGAACTGCATGCCGCCATCGGCCTTGTCGAAGGCGGCGAGCGCATAGACCGAGAAGGCTCCAGCAATGCTCGACCCGGCAAGAGCAGTGAGCTTGAGGTAGTCGGTTCGACGGCTCGGAAGTAGAGCTAGCACAACGACCGTCAGCAGCGGGACGATGATGAGAGAAGACAACAACGGGAACGACGCGCCTTCTGAAGCAAGGAGGGCCATCATGTGCCAACCCCCCAGAGGCGCAGCAAGAACCAGAGTGTGAGAACGCCCGTTCCGAGCATGATGCCCAGGGCGTAGTTCCGTACAAATCCAGGCTGGAGCAGACGTAAGCGCTGCCCGACCGCAGTGACCAGCGTGACCATGCCGTTCACCGCGCCGTCGACAAACGTGCGATCGAACCAAGCCACGAGATCGAATCCACGGGTACCAGGGCCGCCCATGATGTCAGCGAGACCACGGTCGTATTCAACGGCGAGGCCAAGCGCCGGCCGTTCAATCTGCTCGGGATCAAATCGACGTTTGAGGTACACGGCGAAAGCGGCGGCTATTGCGGCCAGGCCAACGAAAATGGCAATGAACGCAAGCGCCCACTTGGTCCCAGCACCGGCGCCGCCGTGGGCCTCGTTGCCAAATAGCGATGGCTCGAGCCAGTTGCCGAGGAAGTGGAGATCGTGAGCAAAGGGCAGGTTCAACGCACCACCCGCCGCCGCCAACCCGGCCAAGACGACAAGCGGCAACGTCATCGTCCATGGCGATTCGTGCGGGTGATACTCCTGGCGCTGTTGATAGGACGCAGGCAGACGGTCGGCGAACTCCGAAACGTCCGGAGCCTCAGAGAAGGCCGAGACGTACTGCGGCACCGAGGGGACCGCTGAGGTATCGGTGGCGGCCTCCGCTGCGCGGGTGTGAGCTGCGGCGAGAGATTCCTCGGCAGTGGCCAAGAGCGCCAGCGCTTCGTCCAGTTTGGTCTGCGACTTCCCGATATTGCCCTCGGCCTTGGGCACAGCCTTCTCGGCCTTGTCGACAGCTTTCACCAACTTGGCGTAGCCGTCGGTCTCCGGATCTGACGCGGCGACAGCCGCGCTGGCTTCGGTGAGCGAGGCAACCGCGGCATCCAGTGCATCCGTGCGTTTCGATACGTCGCTTTTGGCCTTTTCGACGCCCTCGCGAGCCGTACCGACCGCGGCGTCGGCGTCGGCGATCTCGGCCTCGGCCAGAGCCACGAGGCCGGCGAATGCCTCATTGATCTCGGACTGCGTCGCGTCAAAGAACCGGGGCCGACCGAAGAAAGTGAGGATGACTTGGCGGGTCATGTAGAAGGCCGTAAGCAAAGCGGTGATCAGGCCAAGAAGCCAGAGGAGCTTGCCACCGTTCGGATGATTCCAGGCAGCCAGGAGAATCTCGTCCTTTGACCAGAACCCACTGAACGGCGGAACTCCCGCAATCGCCAGCCAACCGACGATGAAGGTCATAGCGGTGATGGGCATCAGCTTGCCTAGACCGCCCATGCGGCGCATGTCCTGCTCGTCGTCGAGACCGTGGATGACCGACCCGGATCCGAGGAACAGCAGGGCCTTGAAGAAGGCATGGGTAACCATGTGGAAGATGGCGGGGATATAGCCGCCGACACCAACGGCCAAGAACAGATAGCCAAGTTGAGAGATGGTCGAATAGGCCAGCACCTTCTTGATGTCGGTCTGGATCACGGCGGCGAGGGCAGCAAC
>JBLINY010000031.1:0-43906 GCA_047638695.1 Acidimicrobiales bacterium
CGAGTTCTGCACCTGATGGGCCGCGATTCCCTCGGACTGAAGTTGTTCCTGCAGCTCCGTGGGGTCCTGACCGGTAGTCCAGCCCGCAACCAGTTCTTCGAGTTCGGCTCGCCGCTCCAGCCGTTCGCTCTGCCCCAGCTCGGCCAGTTCGGTCTGGCCGATGAGATCGGCAAGTCGCCGCCACTGATCGTCGGTTTCACACACCACCGCGATCCAGTCGTCGTCATCGGGCCCGCCGGCTGGGAATACGGCGTGCGGCGACATCGAGGGATCGGCGTTGCCGTGACGCCCAGCCGTACGGCCATTGACCGCTTCGTCGAGAAAGAGCGGCGTCATCAGGTGCATCGCCGACTCCATCTGAGAGAAGTCGATGTATTGACCCTCGCCGGCGCGATCTCGGTGTTCGAGAGCAGCGAGGATGGCCGCGAGTTTGAACCGGGGGCTCACGTAGTCGGTGTAGGCCGTATAGGGGCCACCGGGCAGCCGATCGGGCCAGCCGGTGATGGGGAAGAAACCGGCGAACGAGGCTCCGGCCGAGCCGAACCCGGGATAGTCCGACAGTGGTCCGCCCTGGCCCATGAGACAGCTGGAAACAACGATGATGTTCGGATTGATTTGGCGCAGCTCGTCGTAGGTCAGCCCCATCTTCTTCGATGCTCGTGGAGTGAAGGATTCGGTAACCACGTCAGCCCAGCGCACCATGTCATGCAGAATCTCGCGCGACTCCGGCACCGACAGGTTGAGCTGGAGATGCATCTTGCCGGCGTTGGACGAGTGGTATTGCAGCGATCCCTCGCTCTCACCATCGTCACCCCTGAACGGATTGACCGCCCGCAACAGCTCAGGTCTGGTCTCGGACTCCACCCGAACCACGGTGGCCCCGAAGTCAGCCATGATTCGGGTAGTAGTTGGCCCCGCCAGCGCCCAGAACAGGTCAAGGACCTTGACCCCTTCGAGGGGCCGCCCCTTCGGTTCTGCCGTTGTTGCAGATGCTGCCGCTGTGGCAGATGCAACAGCCGGTGACGCCAGCTGGCGTGGTGGCTCGCTAAGCAGCTCGTCGGTGTGTTCTCCCACCTGCGGCGGAGGTCCAAGCTTACGGGTGGGCGACGTTCCGAGCCGGGCGAAGGGCCCGGGGATGGGTACAGGCTCAGCGCGGCCGGGGATATCGATTTCCTCCCAATAGTCGCGGGCCTGAAGGTGGGGAAGTTCGAGCAGGTCGTGCGTGGTGGTGATCGGGGCGATGAGTGCCCCCACCTCGAGGGCGCGCTCGAGCAGCTCGTTCTTGGTGCGGGTGGCCATGAAGGCTTCGATGGCCGCAGTGGCTTCGGCCAAGGCATCGAGGCTGGCCCGGCCTTCGATGACATCCATGGCGTAGGGGCCCCAATCGCGTTCGGCGACGGAGTCGGGACACTCGCCTTCGGTCTTCATCCACTGAAAGAGACGGTTGGTATAGGGGCCAATGACCGGGCCGAACAGGTAGGTCACATTGACATGGCCGTCAGCGCACCCGAACACGTAGCGCAGCTTGAACTGCCCCAGCTCGAGACCTCCCGCAACTCGCTTGGCCTCTGGGACGTCGACGAGGGTGTTCATCATGGCGAACTGGGTGGCGGAGATCATGGCCTGCTGGGCCGACACATCGACGTGCTGGCCACGCCCGCTGGATGCTCGCTCCCGCAAGGCCAACAACACGCCCGACGCCGCATCAGCGGAAGCGATCAACCAGCTTTGGGGATGGCTGACCCGGAGCGGAGGCCGGTCCTGATCACCGGTGACAGACATCACGCCACCGGCCGCGCCGTTGATGAGATCGGTGGCCTTCCAATTTGCCTTGGGCCCATCGGAGCCAAAGGCGGAGATCGAGGCCGTCACCAGTGCCGGGTAGGCCGCCCGCAATGAATCCAGATCGACCGACAGGGCATCGCTGGTAGTGAACGCGTCGCCGGTAGTGAACGCGTCGCTGGTGATGATCGCATCAGCGCCGGCAGCCAGGGTCGCGAGCTGCTGATCGTCGAGCACCACCGATCGCTTGCCTCGGTTGTAGGCCCAGTGGAACAGCGACCGGTCGGGACCTGGCTCATCGTCGATGAACGGCGCCAGTGATCGCGAGCGTTGGCCCTCGGCCGGCTCGACACAGATCACATCGGCGCCGAGTTGGGCCAGGAGGAAGCCGGCCATCTGACCTCGATCATCGGTGAGATCAAGAACGCGGTAGTGCGAGAGCGGCATGCCGGGAGCGTATTCCCAGCGGATGGTGGGAGGTAACCCGCTCTTCGATCTCTAGCTCAGGTGCATCTCGAACCAGTCGCGAGCCGCCGACGCGATGGTGTCCAACTGCGTTGTGTAGGGGGCATAGTGGCCACCGGGAAACAGTTCCAGCCGCTTCGGCTCATGCGCCGTCGAATAGGCCTCGAGTTGTAGGTCGGTCAGGCATTTCGTGTCGTGTGTTCCCAACGCCAGCAACAACGGGGTGGGTGAAATGGCGGCGATATAACTGCCCGGCTCGTAGGCGGCACGATGGGCCCGGCTGAGCAGGGTGCAGGAGTTGACATAGGTCGTGCCGACGCCAGCGACCTTGCTCCATTCGTAGCTTTCGTCGCCTTCCATCGAGATCGGAATCATGAGCGGTTCCTCGCCCCTCTGACGGGCGGCGCGCTCCTCATTCACGTCTCGAACGAAGGCGGCGTAGCCGTCGGCCGTAAGGGCTCGGGTCGTGTTCTGGTGCCCGCTGATCGTCGGTACCACGGCCACAACACATTTGACCCGCGAGTCGGTTGCAGCCACCACCAGGCTGTGACCGCCGGAATAGCTGGTGCCCCACAGGCCAATCCGGTCAGCGTCGACCTCGGCTCGGCTTCCCACATAGGTGATTGCATCGCGCATATCGGAAACCTGCTGCCACGGATCGATTTCGCCCCGCAGCGCCCCACCGCTCGACCCGGTGTTGCGATGGTCATAGACGAGACAGGCGAAGCCCGCCGCGCAAAAGACATCGGCATAGGCATCCAGCGCCATCTCCTTGACCGCGCCGAATCCATGGCTGAGCACGACGGCCGGAAACGGGCCACTACCGGTGTCGGGCGTGTAGAGAAACGCTGCGAGCGGTGTCCCGTCCAGTGATTTGAATTCCACATCTACGCGCATCAACTCGTCCTCTCAGCAACCGCTCTCAATGACCGACCACAGGGATCACATCGCCGAGATGGAGCGGCCTCCGTCGGCGAACACTACGTCGCCATTGACGCAGTCGGCCGCATCTGATCCCAGGAACACAACGATTCGCGCTACACCCTCGGGCGTCGACAGGCGGCCCAATGGACTGCGGGCCAGGCGCTTCTTCCAGCCTTCCTCGTCGACGATGCGCATCGTGCCGGGTGTTTGCATTGGCCCGGGGGCGACGGCGTTCACACGAATGCCCTGTTGCCCCAGTTCGACCGCGGCTTGGCGCGTCAGCGCCGAGATCGCACCCTTGATCGCCGAATAGACCGACCCGTTGGGAATGCCGTGAACCGATGCGGGCGAGGTGATGTTGACGATGCTGCCCGTTCCCTGAGCGACCATGTGCGGAGTGACTGCCTGTATGCCCCAGTAGACCGCGTCCAGGCCAATCGCCATCTGGCGCCGGTAGATGTCTTCCTGCACCTCGGCGATCGGCTCGTACTTGATCCAAATGGCGTTGTTCACCATCACATCGATCCCGCCGAAATGGGCCGCGATGTCATCGATTGTCTTCTGCCACAACGCGCGATCGGTCATGTCCACAGGGCAGGTCAGAACCTCGGCGCCATCGGCTCGGATCGCGGTGGCCGTCGCTTCCAGACGCTCCGCGTCTGCATCGACCACCGCCAGTCGCGCACCCGCACGCCCGGCCTCTTGCGCAATCGCCCGGCCGATACCGCCGGCAGCGCCCGTGACGATGACCGTCTTATTCTTCAGTTCCGTCATTCTTCGCTCCGTGATGTTTGATCGTGTTTAGAAGCGGCTGGGGAAGAGCAGCCGCTCCCAGCCCGCTGCATCCAGTCGTTGCCGGAAGTCTGCCTTGGCCGCTTCGTCGGGCTGCTGCATCGGTGGCCCCATCGGCCCACCGGCCATGCCCAGTACGTCCATCCAATATTTGATGAGGCCCACAGGATGCGCCGCCTTCTTGTCGTCCCACAACACTGAATAGATGCTGCCCCATACTTCTCGCAGCGGCGCCAGTTCTTCTCGGATGCGGGTGGCGCCCGCCATGTCGCCCTGCTGTGCGAGACGCAGATACTCGATGATCGGCTGCCTCTCAGGGCTTTGCATCAGATAAACGCTGGTCGATCCCATCAGCACCTGCTGGCCGTGCTGCACGGTCATGTCCAACAGCTGCTCCTCGAATGGGTAGGACAGCACGACCTCCGAACCGAACATCTCCATCGCCTGGATGGTGTGCTGCGGATCCTTGATCGCGTTCTTGAAGCCGCAGACATTGGGAATTTTGGCGATGCGGGCCATGGTCTCATGGGTCATCGTCATGCCTGAATGGGGTGTGTTGAAGGCAACGATCGGCATGTCCACCTTGCCGGCGACATAGTCGACATAGTCGTGCATCAGGTCCTGCGACGACGCCCATTCGTAGGGGACCCAGAGGATGACCGCCTCGGCTCCGATCGCTCTGGCATGAAGGCTGAGATCAATGGTCTCGGCCACGCTGTGATCGGCGGTATAGAAGGTGCACATCGCTCGATCGCCCGTCGCCTCTGCGATCAGGTCCATCGCATGCTTTCGCTGGGCGATGGTGAGGCCCCAGGCATCGAGAAAACCGAAACCCACGCCGCTGGCGCCCGCAGCGATGACCCGTTCGACATTTTGGACCAGACCAGCCTCGTCCAGCGCAAAATCCGGCGTGAAGGGTGCCGACGGACTGGAAAATAGCCCCCTCAGATGCTCCTTCGCCCATTCCTTGGCTTCCCGCCTACCGACCATGGCTCCTACTCCTTGGGTCATTCGCAGCGGACCTACTCGGCTGCGGGCTCGACGAACTGGGCCTCAAGCTGGAGCTCGACCTGGTCGGTGACCATCGGGACGCCGTAACTCACGCCGAAGGCGCTGCGGCTGATGGTGCCCGACGCGCTGAAACCGAAGTGGGTCGAGCCGTCGACCGGGAACACGCCCGAGCCGTTGTAGGTGCCGGACAGCGTGACCGAGTTCGTGACCCCTCTGAGTGTCAGATCACCGACCACCTCATAGCCGTCGCCAGCTTCAGAGACGGCGGTGGACTTGAACGTCATGTGCGGATGGTTTTCGACGTCGAAAAAGTCGGCGCCGTGCATGTGTCCGTCGCGCCCAGCATTGCCGGTGCTCACCGACGCCATCTCGGTGTCGACCGTAAGCACACAGTCAGCCAACGATGCACCGACGGTCAGCGAACCGGTGAACGAGTCGAACCTTCCTTGCACCACCGAAATCCCCAGGTGGGTTACTGAGAACCCGAGCTGGGTGTGGGCTGAATCGATTCCGTAGGTTCCTGCGGCGATTGGCAACGTCATGATTGGCCCCTTGTTCTGACAAGAACGATGAGCATCATCGCAGGCTACGCCAGCTTGACGAATCCCGACTGTTTCGCCTGATCGAGACTCCATCGCGTGGCAATCGCTTTCACTCGCCGATGTGGGCGTAAATGCAACACCAACTAGGTTCTCCGCATGGGTGTAAAACTTGCTAAACAGTCCATTGATCTCGGCATTGTCATCACCGACAGCGAGGCGTCGCTCGCCTTCTATCGTGACCTGCTGGGTTTCGAGCATGTGGCTGACACGCCGATGCCGGCCGGTATGAATGGCACGATGCACCGAATGCAGTGCGGCGACACGCTCGTCAAGCTGGTCAAGCTCGACGAGGTGCCCGAAGCTCGACCGGCCAAGGGCGGCATCGCTGGCGCCACCGGCTACCGCTACTTCACCATGATCATCAGCAATCTCGCCGAGATGACCCAAGCGGTGAAGGACGCGGGTTACAAGGTTCGAATCGACACCGTCACGGTCCGCCCCGGAGTGGCGATCTCCATGGTGGAGGATCCTGACGGCAATTGGGTCGAATTTGTGGAAGACAACAGCTAGCCGGTGAGGTAGCTCTACATCCCGGTGAAATTTGGCTTGCGTTTCTCGGTGAAGGCTCGGCGGGCTTCGGTTGAGTCCTCAGAGTCCTGCAAGATCCCGCTGGCGTTTGATGTCATCACCATGGTGGTTTCGATGCTGCTGTCGAGGGCGGCCCGCATGATCTGCTTGGAGACCCACTGAGGAATCGGGGGCCGTTTGATGATCTGGTCGCACAGATCCCGGGTGGTCTGCTCGAGCTGATCGTTGGCAACGAGATGGTTGAGCATGCCCCACTCGTAGGCCCGCTCGCCGCTGAGCTCGCCGACGTAGGCGAACTCGAGAGCTCGGCCCAGACCAACCATTTTGGGAAGGTAGTAGCAGCCGCCGTTCTCGATGATCTGACCGGCGTTGTGGTACGAGACGAAACGGGTCGACTCGCAGCCGATGCGGATGTCGCAGTGCAGTGCCATATCCATGCCAGAACCGACCGCCGGGCCGTTGATCATGGCGATGGTTGGCTTGCGGATTAGCGAGATGTCGCGATGCAGTTTGGTGAAGGCGTGTAAGAAATATTGACGGGACCCGTCAGCACCAACCTCGCTGGTTCGGGCTCCCGCCACCTTGGGTCCGATCTCTTCCTCGGGGATGTTGTTCTTCAAGTCGGCGCCGGCGCAGAACGCCCGGCCGAGGCCGGTGAGCACGATGACACGGACATCGGGGTCATCGTCGGCGGCCCGCATGTACTCGCCCACCTTGGCCACGGTACCGACGGGCTCGCTCCGACCGTAGAGAGCGTTGAGCCTCTCGGGCCGATTGAACTTGATCCAAAGGATCCCGTTCTCTTCCTTCTCGTACAACAGGTAGTCGACCAGTTCAGGACCCACGTAGCACTTCTCCTCGGCTTGGCAATTGTCTTCATTCGGCTCGCTTCTTCGACGCTAGTTCGGTCGCTTCCACAGGGCGATCGCACAGCCGGCCCCGGCGAGGGCGAACACACTGGCTATGAGGAACGGAATGGCGAACGATCCTGTGGATTCGGCCATCACTCCAGCGAATGGGGGACCAAGCAGCTGAGCCAGACCGAACACCAGGGTGAGAAGCCCGAAGGCGGCGCCGAAGGCCCGACCCTCCAGGTTGTCGGCGACAATCCCGGCAATCGAAGTCGGCGTTCCGGCGACGCAGAGGCCGAAAGAGAACGCTGCTGCCACCACCAGGGCCGGCTGGCCCGAAAGGGTCAGCAACGGCGAAGCGGCCAGCAGGAGAAAACCAACCAGCATCATCCGTGGGCGGCCGTAACGATCGGAAAGTCGGCCGAAGGCAATGCCACCAACGGCACTGTTGATACCAACGATCGTGAAGATGTAGGTCGACGCCGAGGCCGACCATCCCGTCTCTCGAAGTTGGGCAACCAGGAAGTAGAAGTAGAGAGAGTACGAGACACCGAAGATGGCGAAGGCTGCCACCAGCCAACGCCATCCGGGAACCGTCCGCAAGACCGAGAGCTCGACTCGCGCCGCGTTCGATCCGGTCTTCGGTAGTCGAACAACGGTGAGCACACCGAGCAGCACAACGACGGCAACAACGGCTTGGATTACGTAGACGGGCCGCCACGCTCCCTCGTCGTCGGCCAGCCAGCGCACCAGATTCGTCAACGGTCCGGCCACCACGATGCCGAGGCCGATGCCCGAGCCGACGAGCCCGATGGCCAGACCACTGCGTTCAGGGCCGACGGCAGTGGCAGCAATGCCCGGAGCCGGAACCCATACGCCGGCGCCACCGAGGCCGGCGATGAACAGGGCAACCGCCAACATTAGGAATCCCGGAGCGATGGCGAGCAGGCCAAGACCGAGGGCCGACAGAAAGAGGCCCCACTTGACCAGCGAGATCGGCTCGACCCGGGTGGACGCGACCGACACCGCAGCGGTGCCAAGCAGGTAGGCGACGAGGCTGGTGGTGCCAAGTAGGCCAGCCCGGGTGTAACTCTGCAACACGTCGTCGTTGATGGCATCGAGCAACACCGGGTAGGTGAACCGGCCAAACCCCTGGGCCACCATCGACGCGGCGGTGACGAAAACGAGCGAAACAATGGCGCGTCCGCTGAGGCGGGCAGCCGGTGGCTGCAAAATTGTGGAGCGTCGAATCATGCGGAGACGGGGACGCTAGTCCCAGCCGGCGCGGGCCTTCACATGGGCTTGTTGTTCGGGAGACAAGCTGGCGAAGTACTCACAGCGGCCGTCCTTGTAAACGGTCGCGTCGTTTGTTGTTGTTTCGATCTCGCCGCTGCCGAACTGCTCGTGGTACAGCTGGGCATACATGCCATTGACGGCCAGTAGCTCATCGTGTGAACCCGACTCAACGATCACCCCTCGATCGACCACATGGATCACGTCGGCCGCCGGAATAGTCGACAATCGGTGGGCGACAGCAATCGTTGTTCGGCCGCTGATCAGCTCGTCAAGTGCGGCCTGGATTCGACGCTCGGAGGCAGTGTCGAGGGCCGAGGTCGCCTCGTCGAGAATGAGCACCTTCGGATCGTGCAACAGCACGCGGGCGATGGCGATGCGTTGACGTTCACCGCCCGACAAACGGAAACCTCGCTCGCCGACCGTGGTGTCATAGCCATCATCGAACTCCATGATGCGGTCGTGAATGGCGGCAGCCCGGGCCGCCTTCTCGATCTCGGAATCTGACGCATCGAGGTTGCCGTAAGCAATGTTGTTTCGCAGCGAGTCGGCGAACAGGTAGCTCTCCTGGGTCACGAAACCAATCGCACCGGCCAGGGAACCAAACGAGATGTCACGCAGATCGTGGCCATCGAGCCGTACCGCCCCGACGTTGGGGTCGTACAGCCTGGCGATGAGGGAGAGCACGGTCGACTTGCCAGAACCTGATGGCCCAACGAGGGCGACCAGTTGGCCAGGACGGGCGACGAGGTCGATTCCGCCGAGAGCCTCAGCCGGTCCACCGTCAGCGCCCTTGGTCTCGGCCTCGTAGCTGAAGTGCACACCGTCCAACGTGACTTCGCCAACGACTGTTTCGTGGCTGATTTCCACCGGGTTGTCCGCTTCAGTGACATCTGACGTGGCGTCGATGTAAGCGAAAATTCGTCTGAACAGCGCTCGGGACGACTGGAGCTCGACCGTGGTCTCGAGAAGGCGGGCGACGGGAAAGAACAGGCGGTTCTGCAGGGTGGTTTGGTGATGCGGCTCTGCAGGTCGCCGGTGCGGGCCGAGGCGTAGAACGACAGCGACAGTTCTTGCAGGTGGCGATAGAGCCGATCGCGCAGGTCACGCAGCACCTGCTGGCCAAGTCGGTTGGTGAGCACGGTCTGCCACACGCCGAGGACCGTCGACCCAAGTGTTACGGCCAGCATGATCAGCGAGAGCGTGACGACCAACCCGAGGTCGGCAGTCGAACCGTTGTTGGGAAAGAGGCCTTGATCGAAGACCCGCTGGATCAGCAAGGGGTTGACGATGCCGATGACCGAACCGAGCAGAACGAGCACGGTGACGCCGATGGCCTGACGTCGATGAGGTGCGAAGAGTCCAGCGACCCGCCTCCAGCTGAACCCCTCCACGCCACTCACTGACTCTTTTGCTCCTCGTCCAGCTGGGCTCCCATAGGTCCTGCCTGCAGAGCGTTCATTGTCTCGGTTAGGAATGCCTTGGCCGCAGCGCGATCGGGGGCGGCGTCGAGGCTGCGCCGCACCATTGACTGCATCCACTTCTGGGTGTCCATGGTGGTGGTGACGCTGCCCAACATGGGCACGCCCGCGGCGGTTGGGGCGGTGAAATCTCCGACCGGCACGTCAAGCGTCAGACGCTCGGTGCGAGGCAGTAGACAGTCCGTGTCGGTGCAGGCCTGATAGCTGATCTCGACTTCGATGGTGACGCGGTCGGGGTGATCGTTGCGCAGCAGGCTGGCGATGTCGTCGGTGGCCCAAACCGGCAGTACGAAGTCGACCTGACCAGTCCATACGCGAAGCTCGCCAATGCCGGGCAAATTCAGCGTCTCGGTTGGTGGCTTCTTCAGCGGCAACGACCGGAGACCATTGGGCCCGGCCATGGTGATGGCCGTCGCCACCATGCCTTCGGGAACCGGATCGTCGTACAGATGGAGACCGTCGGGCAGCGTTGCCCGAACAACGAGTTCGCGCATGGCCCCACCTCTGATCACGCCACCGCCGCCGTGGTACGACAGCGAGAACTCGATCCCGCTGTCGTCGCTGAGACCAACGGTCGGGTCATCCGGCTGCAGCAGAATCGTGCCGCTGGCCGCATCGAGAACTGCTTCGGCGCTCGACCGCTGAGCTAGTCCTCGATGGAAGAACTTGGCGGTGACCACACCGGACTCGTCGACGAGGTAGGTGCCGGGGAACGGGATGCCGTAGTACGGCACCTCATGCTCGGAAACCGACGTGTTGAGGATGCCGAACTGACGGATGACCTTTGAACCTACATCGGCCAGCAGCTCAAACGTGGTGCCGTGGTTGTCGGCGAAGTCGGCCTGAGCTCCGACTTCGTCATAGGAGATGGCGTAGACCTTGATGTTGGCCTCAGCGAACTTGGGAAGGGCCTCTTGCAGCTCGACCAGCTGCGTCATGCACGGAGGTCACCACACCACCGAGCGGTTGAAGAACACGGCTGCCTTCGAGTCACCTCGGTGTTCGTGAAAGGCGACGGTCTCGCCTCGGGCATTGGTAAGCGTGAAATCAGGGAGCCTGGTACCGATCTCGGGGCCGGTCGGAAAATCGTCGGCTGGAATGATCCGCTGGCCGTGATGTGCTGGCAAGGGCGAGTACATGCCGAGCTCATCGAGATAGTCGGGGTTCTTCGGTTCGGCTCCCATGCCAGTCGACACTATCTAGTCAGAGGCCTTCCAACGGCTAAGAGCCCGCTGCGTGCAGCCGATGTAGTTGCATGGCTTTGAAGATCAGCGCGTCGACTCTTACCTCATTCCTGGTCGCCCTGGCCTTGGCTGCCAGCGCCTGCGGCGGAGGATCAAGTAGTGACGCTTCCTCCGACGGTGAAGCAACCGCAACGCCGGACCCCGCCGATTCGGCAGCGAGCGACAGCGACGCAGTCTCCGACACCGATAGCGACGCCTCCGACGAGGGCGGCGAGATGGACGATGACGATGCCGGCCATGACGGTGGTGATGATGATGATGACGCAATGGCTGATGACGCAATGGCTGACACCGATCCGGAGTTGGTAGCTGAAATCTCGGGGTCCCTCGCCACCAAGTTCGACTACGCCGCCAACCCTGCCGATGCTGATTGCATAGCCTCCAGCGTGGTGAGCTCGGTTGGAGCCGAAGGACTGGCCGAGGCCGGCGTCACCGTCGCAACCCCAGACCTCTCCGCCGGAACACTCAGCGACGAAGCCGGTGACTCATTCGTGGAAGCACTCTTCGACTGTGTGGATGTTGAACAGATGATGGTCGACAACATGACCGGCGACGATGCCACAGCCGATCAGGCCCGATGTGTCGTTGATGCCCTCGGAGTCGAACGGCTCAAGGTAGGCCTAAAGTACGGCCTGCTTGACTCGGCGGCGGCCGAGATGGACGAGTTCTTCGATGCCATCGAAGACGCCGGGACCGAGTGTGGTCTGGACATGACCAGCTAGGGCACCAGCCCTCAGCTCCAGTCTTGGTGCTACCCGAGAGCCGAATCCTGAGAGCTGGCCAAGCCAGTGCCTCCCGCTTGCCCTGCTAGACCGAGGTGTATGAGGGACATGAGGGCACTGAATCCAAACGCGGTCACCGAGCGAGCCGACGCCACCAACGCCTGGGCCCGAATCTACGTGCGGTCGTACCTCACGCTACGACTGGCGATTGGCGCAATCGGGATTGCACTCCCGTTCGTCATGGTGCTGGTCGTCGACCTCCTCGAAGGGAACAACCCGGCGACTCGGGGGTCGTTCAGTGCGTACTACTGGTCGGGGGCACGTGATGTGTTCGTGGCCGCGTTGTGCGTTATCGGCGTGTTCCTGATCGGCTACAAGTTCCGATCGAAGCGGGCGAGCAGCACCAATTTCTTCGAGTCACGGATGGCAAGCGTTGCCGGCGTGGCCGCGATCGTGGTCGCCTTCTTCCCGACCAACCGCCCTGCGGTCGAGGCGGGAGCTCGATCGATTCCCTCGACCCCGCTGCAGGACCTGCTGGGCGAGACGGCGGTACGCAACATCCACTACACGGCTGCCGTCATCTTCATCTTGATGTTGGCCTACATCTCGTTTCACTTCGCAGCAGCCGAGGGGCCGAGAACGGCGCGACCTCCCGAGCAGATCCGGCTGCAGAAGTGGTCGCCCGGACAATGGCAGACGTTCCACCGCATATGCGGTGGCGCCATCATCGCCGCGGTCGCCGGGTTCGGTCTCGTGAAGCTACTGAATCTGCCGGACAAGCATGCACTGTTCATCACCGAGCTCGTGGCCACTGTGTCATTCGGTCTGTCATGGACGACCAAGGGTTGGGAGTGGAGGATTCTGAAGTTGGCAAACCCTCGCTAGCGGGCAGCGATGCCGTCGATCACGGAATGGCGTCACGTCGGCCTCCCGAGACATGGTGAGCCACATGAAACGAGTGGCGATTCTGAACGACTACCAGAGCGTTGCTCTCTCGTCCGCCGAATGGTCGGTACTCGACGGTCGGGTAGAGATCATCGTGTTCGACCAACACATCGATGACGTCGAGCACCTTGTCGCCGCCCTCGATGGTTTCGAGATCATCGTGGCCATGCGTGAACGCACTCCGTTCCCCCGATCGGTGCTCGAACGACTCGGGGCGCTGGAACTGCTGGTGACCACCGGCAACCGCAACGCCGCGATCGACGCCGCGGCGTGTGCCGACCTCGGCATCACGTACTGCGGAACCGGTGGCCGAGTTCAGAGCACAGCCGAGCTGACGTGGGCTCTGATCCTTGGCTGTGCCCGTCACCTGCCTACCGAAGTTGGCAACGTTGCCGACGGCGGGTGGATGACCACGGTCGGAACCGACCTTCATGGCGCAACGCTTGGTCTGTGCGGTCTGGGCCGAATCGGGGCGATGGTGGCCGAGGTCGGCAAAGCGTTCGGCATGGAACTGATTGCCTGGAGCCAGAATCTCACCGAGGAACGTTGCGGCGAGATCGGGGCTCAGCTGGTCTCGAAGCAGGAGCTGTTCGAGCGAAGCGATTTCCTATCCGTCCACCTCGTGCTGTCGGAGCGTTCGACCGGACTGGTGGGTGAACCCGAGCTGCGGGCGATGAAACCGTCGGCGTGGCTGATCAACACCAGCCGCGGGCCGATCTGTGACGAGGAGACGCTGGCGGTTGCCTGTCGTGACGGCTGGATCGCCGGGGCCGGACTCGACGCCTACGGCACCGAACCGTTGCCCGCCGACCACCCGTTCAGAACGCTCGACAACGTGCTGGCCACGCCCCACATTGGCTACGTGTCAAAGAACGTCTACGAGATCTTCTTCACTGAGATCGTTGCCGACATTGTCAGCTTCCTCGATGGCGAACCGATTCGGGTAATTGAACCATGACCGCGCGGCCCACATCGAGAGTTCGCCGAGAGGCCTAGTGAAGCTCAACGACCAGCCCGGCCGCATCAAAGCCCAAGAGGAGAACAGCGAACACGCCTGCGCCGACCACGACATCGATCGCTGTACGTCGACCACTGGTGGGGGAGTGGATACCAGGAAGGGTGTCGACCGTCGCCACATACAGGAACGTCCCGGCGCTCAACAGCATGACGACCGCCAACCAGGTGCCCTGATCGGCCAGCAGCCAGTTCGCGAGCAGGAGAGTGATGGGAGTGACCAGAGCGAACAGAGCGACGTCGCGAACCGCGCTCGCCCGAGTCGCCCGTTCATGCGTCGCAAAGGCACCGAGGCTGAATGCCGCCGGGACTTTGTGCAACAGGACGGCGACCGCGATCAATGCCGCTGTAGAGCCTTCGCCACCGGCACTGGCCGCCCCGATGGCAAGACCGTCGGCGATGGCATGGATGCTGAGCCCAACTGGCAGTGCAACAGCCGACTCCGGGTGATGCACGTGTCCGTGCCCGTGGCTGTCGGCATGATCGTGATGTTCTTCGTGAACGCTGTGGCCCAGTCCGAAACCCTCGAGCAAGAGCATCACGATGAATCCGAGAAGAAGGATGGCGCCCAAGGCTGCGTTCGAGAGTTGAGCCCCCGACTCTTCAGCGATGTGCAACCCCTCGGGTACGACGATCAGCAAGGCGCTGCCGAGAAGGAAACCTCCACCGAGTGTTGTGAGCCAACGCATGCGTTCGTCATCAAGCGTTGTCGAGAGCGCTATCGGGGCCAGGCCGCCCAACATCGCAAGGCCGAAGATGACGACGGCAAGACCAGCGGTAGACATGATGGATGAACCTAGTGAGAATGGTTCCCAAATACAACAGGCGGGGGTGAGTGGTGCGCAAGCGTCCGGTAACGCTCAACGCTGAGGTCGGCACCACCGGTCTGTTCTACGGGTGGGTCGTCACGTGGGCGGCCTTCGGAATCTTGGCGATCGCGTACGGCGTGCAGTTCAGCTTCGGCGTGTTTCTTCCTGAGATCGTCGAAGAGACCGGGTGGAGCCGCACCCAACTGTCTCTGGTGATCTCCGGCTACATCCTGGCCTACAGCTTGCTCAGCGGCTTCAGCGGTGCTCTCACCGATCGATCCGGGCCTCGCCCGGTGATTGTCTTCGGCTCGTTGTTTCTCGGGGCCGGCTACGTCGCAGCCGCCGCGGCTCAAGAGTTGTGGCAGTTCGCTGTGGCCTTGGCGGTCGTGGCCGCTATCGGCATGAGTGCCACTTTTGTGCCGTGTAGCGCCACCGTTGCTCGCTGGTTCAACCGAGACCGCGGCAAAGCTCTGGGGATCGCCACCAGCGGCGGCAGCTTCGGAGGCTTCTTCATCCCGCCGATCGCCGGATTGCTCACGAGCTCGTTCGGCTGGCGCTGGGCCTACGCCGTTCTCGGAATCGTGGCCATGGTGCTCATGTTGGCGGCATCGTTTCTGATCGTCCGTAGCCCAGCCGAGCGAGGCCTCGAGGTCGATGGGCTTGCCTCCCCACCGGTTGATTCCGAGCCGATCGAGGTGTGGGGTCTGACCAGAGCCGAGGCGATGCGAACGCCGGTTTTCTGGGTGGCCGGAGGCATCTTCTTCTTCACGTGGATGGCGGTCTTCATGCCCCTTGTGCACCTGGTGCCGTTCGCCGAAGATCTCGGGATCGGAAAGGCGACGGCATCGACCATGATTAGCGCCATCGGCATTGGTGGCCTGCTCGGTCGTACCAGCACCGGTCTGGTGTCGGATCGAATCGGGCGACTCCCTTCACTTGCCGTTGTCCTCACGGTGCAGGTGGCCTCGTTCATGGTGTTCGCCACTGGCGAAACGCTTCTGGTGCTCTATCCCGGCGCCGTCGCCTTCGGTTTCGCCTACGGAGGGACGACCACGATGTTTCCTGCCATATTCAGTGACCAGTTCGGCCCGGCCCATATCGGCGCCATCGTGGGTGCGGTGTTCTCGGTCGCCGGATCGTCGGCGGCCTTCGGCCCGACGGTTGCCGGCTACCTCTATGACGTCACCGACAGCTACCGCCTGGCCTTCACCATTGGCGGAGGTATGAACCTTGTCGCCCTGGCCCTCGTCGGAGTGCTCAGGGTGTTCCTCGCTCGCCAACGGGACGCCATCGTTGTCACTCCAGCTCGGTGACCACGATGGCCTTGGCCGGACAGCGGTGGGCGGCGTCTTCCAAGAGCGCTCTGCGATCGGCCGAATACACCTGCTCGGCGACAACTGCGATGTCGTGCTCGTCGAGATCGAAGACGTCGGGAGCCACATCCAGACAGTTGGCGTACCCGGCACAGTCGGCCCGGATCACCTCGACACGAAGCCAGGTCATCGCTGCCCCTTTGCCTGCTCGAGATCGGCCCAGCTGGCACCTGACATCAGGGCCGACCAACGGCGGTAGTAATTGCGGGCATTCTCCTCGGTCATGAAATAGCTCGATTCGACCGCGTCATCGAGGATCTCGCTCGGTGAAGCCATACCCAGACCCAACTGATAGTTGTACGGGTACCGGCGGGCGATGGTGCCAGTGCTTGCTTCTGTCGCGTAGTCCCAGTTCTCCATATCGTCCTGCTCGACCAAGCCGGCGGGACCCGAATAGCGCAGGTACCAATGCCGCATCCAGGATTCGATGTGCTCGGGCATGTCGTCGTCGACGAGGAACCAGCGCCACACCTCGGTCTCCGTCGGGCCGATGGGGTGGGCGACGATCAGTGCCCGCGGAAAGCCGCCAGCGTGTAGTGACATCGAGGGGAAGAGCGTTGACGGTCCGAGGGCTCCGAGCGGACGATCTTCGGCTTCGAGCCGCACCAATCGCTCTTCCCAACGCCGCTGGAAGTAGTCGGTGATGTCCGGTTCCTCGAACGCCGGATACCCGGGGGCGTGACCGGCCGAGGAAACGCCGCCGTGGCCGAGATCGAAGAAGCTGGTGGACGAAACACTTCTGGGCTTCTGCGTGCCGCCATGTCTGGTCGGCGCAACTTTTCCTCCCGGCCCGATGCCGACGGCATCGACCGACGAATGCGAGGGAGGTCCGTGATAGTTGTCCCCAAGGAAGTTCTCGGAGACGAACTTCCAATTCGATTTGATCCTCCACTTCTGCACACCGCGGGCCACTTTGATGCGGCCACGTTCGCCGGCGGTGTTGGCCGCCAGATTGTCGAGCCAGAACTTGAACCCGCCGATGTAGTCGCTGAATGCCGGAGCCTCTGGGTCCCAGGTGGCGAAAATCAACCCGTGGTAATTCTCCGTTTGTGCGGTCGGAACAAGCCCCCATTCCGACCGGTCGAGTTGCCCGCCATAGCCAGCCCGATAGTGGGGGACACCATGGAGTTCGCCTGCGATCGACACCAGCGAGCCATCGGTGGAGTAGCTCCAGCCGTGGTACGGACAGGTGAACGTGTGGCTGTTGCCCTCGTCGTACCGGCAGACTTTCATTCCCCGGTGCCGACACGAGTTCAGCAGCACATGGATCGCGCCATCGGAGTCCCTCGTGAGCAGCACCGACTCGGTGCCCATGCGGGAGTTGAAGAAGTCTCCTGGCTCGGGGATCTGGCTCTCGTGCCCGATGAAGAGCCATGCCCGGGCGAAGATCTGTTCGAGTTCGGTGGCGAAGACGTCGTCGTTGACGAAGATCTCTCGACTGATGACACCGGCTTCGGAGTCAACGAGGCGGTTAGGGTCAAGGCGGTCTGGGTTAGGGCGCTGTGGATCGGACATCAGAAGAGCACCGTCAGATTCTTGGAAGACAAGACGTTCTGGTCGAGCAGCAGGTGACGACGGTGCAGACGCCAGCCGTTGGCTGTCGCCTTCCATGAGTCGGTGCGCCGCCCAACCCATAGGTCGGTCTCTGCCGCCACCCGGTTTCGGTACACAAGAAAGCGGCAGCCGACTTCGACTGAGCTCGGACCAGTCAGCCCACAATCGGGCTTGCCATCGTCGATCGACAGCACGCGAATGTTGGAGACCACATGGCTTACCCGCGACATTGGTTCCTCGGCCCAGTGTTCGCCGGTCTGTAGTTGCTCAACCCGCATGCGAAGTGTGGTCTTCGTGTCGTCGAACCAGCACGTCTCGCCGCTACGTGTCATTGACCGCGCCATGTCACTGTGATGGACATTCAGCCGCAAGGGCATCGTGTAGGTGATGTCGTCGTCGAGCAGAGCCAGCCACTCGTCGAACCGGTGATCATCGAGCAGGTCGGCCTCGTGATGAAGGAGCTCGCAGATCTCGTCCTTCAACAGCAGGCTGGTCAAGCGATCTTCTTGTGACTTCGTTCGATTCTCACTCATGTCATTGGTCGCTCCCGTTGGCGAGACACTAGGTCGCGGCTGAGCTGACTGTCTCGCCCACCCCGCGGGTGGCAAGCTCATCCGCATGAGCGTTCCCGACTCCACCGCTGTCTCTTCCAGTACGGCCTCCCCGAGCACCGTTGGCTTCGAGCAGTCCCTGGCCATCGCCATTGAGGCTCCTGCGCTGGCGGTGCTCGACTACGTGTCGAATCCGCAGACGTGGCCCCAGTGGATGCCGGCAACTCACGAGATCATCAGCGACGATCGCCCACTTCAGCAGGACGAGACGTTCTCCGAGCGCTGGGTTACCCGCAAGGGCGAGGTCGGGTTGGCCTGGAGCGTGACGAAGCGGGAAGACCCGACGCTGTGGCAGGCCGAGTGCGAAACGCCTTTTACCGGCCCCATCGTTGCCTGCTACGAGGTCGAAGTCACCGGTCCGAGCAGCTGTATCTACACCCGCCGCATCATCAACCCGGCGAGGCCAAAGGCCCCAACCGGCGAGATGATCGAACGGATGGATGCCGAGGCCCGGCTTTGCCTCGACAACATCAAACGAGTGGTCGAGTCGGTCAGCTGAACGAGACCCTGGGCCGTCTGACCCAGCGATCGGAAGATGTTGCTCTAGAGAGTCACCCAACCGGTCCGTACGTTCGAACGGATGGGTCTTCACCGCGCCTCGCGCTCCCTCGTCACCGCAGGACGCTCCCTCGTCACCGTTGCGCTACTCGTCACGGTTGTCGCGAGCGCGTCGACTCCGGCATCGGCAGAGTTCGACACCGCCGACCGTCTGGTCGATCCACGACCGGCAAATAGTTGGGGAGTCGATGGGCTCGATCCCGGCTCCGGCAACTTCCAGTACTACTCGCCAGTGTTCGCTCTGGAAGAAGTCGGCAATTCGATGATTGTCGGCGGCAAGTTCCTCGAGGTCACCAACGGGGCCGAGACCCACGCCCAGCCTTACCTCGCTGCCTTTGATGTCGACACCGGCGATTGGCTGCCTGCCTTCGATCCCTCCGTCACCTGGTCGGTCTTCGATCTGGCTTCCGACCCGGCCAACAATCGTCTCGTTGTCGGCGGCGAGTTCGACTCCGTCGAAGGTGACAGCGCAGCCTCGGGCTTCGCCACCATCAATCCGACAACGGGCAACCTGGATCCAGCCTTCGACGTGACGGTCGCCGCCTTCGGGGGTGCGCAACCGCGTGTACATGCCCTCGATATCGCCGGTGGCTATCTCTATCTCGGCGGTTACTTCAGCTCGATTACCGGCTCCGATGGCGTCACCGTGCAGGTGAACCGGCTGGCCCGCGTGTCGTTGGCCACCGGCATCGTCGACGCCAGTTGGACACCGTGGGTGAGCGGCGGATCTGTGTGGGAAATCGCCGTCGACCAGACCAACGGTCGGGTGCTCTTCGGCGGCACCTTCACCGTCGTCGACGCCATCTCGACAGCTGCCTTCGCCATGGTTGAGGTCAGCGACGGTTCGCTGAGCAGCTACGACACCGGCTTCGGGCTCTACTACTACGGCCAGGGCAACTACAGCTTCGCCAGTGCTATCGAGGTCACCCCGACTCGCTACCTCATCGGAGGTCAACGCCACCGGTTGCTCGTCACCGACCCTGATCTCAACGTGGTCTCGGTGCACGTCACCAATCAGTACAACGCGGCCAACAACGGCCGTGGCGGCGACATCCAAGCCATCGAGGTTTCTGGCGATGTCGCCTTCATTGCTTGCCATTGCTGGGGGCAGGTCAACAGAGAAGAAGCCGACAAGACGCCGACCGACGAGTACACCGATGTTCGCTCGGCCTATGCCGTCGACATCACCACCGGCGAGCTGCTCGACTGGTTCCAGCCTGACTTCAGCGGAACCGCTGGGCCATGGGCGCTGGCCGTCGACAAGAACGACTGCCTCTGGCTAGGCACCGACGCCGTGCAATCGGGCCAGAAAGCTGCCCGGGGTGTTGTGACCCTGTGCGAAGCCGACAATCTGGCCGACCGGCCCGGCGTCACCGCCATGTTGAGCAGCACCAGCGGGGCGGCCTTTGACGCCGCCGCCAATGCCATCGACAACGACTATCGCACCAACGACTCGATCGCGACTGGCTTCGCCATCACCTTGCCCGAAGATACGCCGTACCTCGAGATCGACCTTGGTGCTGTCCGATCGGTCGACGACGTGATGCTGTGGGCCCGCACCGATGCCGAACGACTGGATCTGGCCAACGTGCATATCTGGGCCTCGGCCACCTCGCTCGACACCGACGACTGGACCGAACTCCGGAACAACCCAGCGGTCACTGAATACGTTCGTCTTGGCAGCCATGGCGGGAAGCGCACCCTCACCATTGGTGTGAATCGTGACGTCCGCTATCTGCGAATCGAAGCCGACTTCACCGGTGCCCCCGATGCTTTGCAGCTGGCTGAGGTCGGTGTCACTGGCTCCGATCTGGCGCTCGGCGATCCGATCACGCTGACCAGCACCTTCAAGACCAAGGAACGGGTGGTGTTGCACTGGGACCCATCCGGCCCGGTCACCGTCTTTCGTGACGATGTCGAGATTGGCACCGATAGCGATGGCTGGTTCGTCGATCTCGACGTCGAACCCGGCACCACCTACGACTACCGAGTCGACAGCCAGGCCGGACAGACCGCATCCGTGGCGGTCACAACTGACGGCGGGGGAGTCTCGGCGCCAACTCTCAATTCAACGTTGCAGACCCGAGAACGGATCGTGCTGCATTGGAGTCCCGATGAGCAGGTCGACATCTTCCGTGATGGCGTGCTCATCGCCAACGACGACGACGGCTGGCACGCCGATATCGGACTGGCCGCTGGTACGAGCTACACCTATCGCATCGAAACGCCCGACGGTCGAACTGCCGAGTTCATCGTCGCCACCCTGTCCTAGCTATGTGTTCTTAGCTGTGGAGTCCTAGTTGTGGAGTCCTAGCGTTCCGCCGGTCTGAGCCGAAGGCAACTTAGGAGCTCGCCTGACCTGCTATCGGGAACCAGAGGAGTCGCCCGACTCGACCAGTTACCCACGCGAATAGGAATGTTGCCCAGCGGGCGAGAAATACCTAAGCCTGGGTCGTCCACCTGTCGATGCGAGTGTGTGTCGTCAGGAACCGTAAACGCTGAGCAGCCTTCATCGGAGCTTGCGTCGCGTCTGGTTCAGCTCTGGCTGAAGTTCGCGCTGGCTCAGACATTCGATGAACTGACGGCGTTGGTCTCAACGCTTGGATCAACGTTGTTTTCGGCGGATTGTGTCGCCCTGAATGTCGTCGTATCGGTGGACGCCGCCTTGGGCCGGCCAAACCAACGCGCCGCTGACGAGAGCGTCACGCATGCTCTTCCGTTGTCATCGGGCCAGCGGCGCCACGGCGCCCTAGAGATCGTTCACGCCAAAGACGCACCGGCGATCGATGCTGACCTCGTTGTACTGGCCGACCTTGCGGTTGTGCTCGCGAGCCAAATTGACCGCATCGAAGCTCGTCTTGCCCTTGAATACGAGGTAACAAGACGCCACTTGGACACTGCTCGGCTGGCACAACTCCATGACCTCGAGTCGAGTCTTTCCGGTACCGAGACCGTGCTCGAGGTAGTTGAGGTTCTTTCGACGAGGATCACTTCGATTGTGTCCGTGGAGCGAGTGAGCTTTGCCCAACTGGGCCCGAAGCCAGGCCAATCGACCATCTACGGGATCGTCGGCATGGACGCCGTGGGCTCCGGATCGACGATTCCGACCAACGAGCAGGAGCTGGAAGAGCGGTTCGCTCAGCAACCCAGTTACTACAACCCCGATCACCGGGAATCGGAGCCTCCTTCAGTTCAGGCCGCCCTTCATGAGATGGGTATCGAATCGTCGATGAACATTGGCGTCTTTGTTCGTGATTGCTTTGTCGGCACCCTGAACGTTGGGAGTCGCGAGGTCGATGGCTTCAGCCTTGCTGACCAGGCGCTGCTCACGACGCTGTCGTCGTTCATGGGAAGCACGCTGGAGAGAATCGATTCGCATGCTCAACTCACGTACGAGGCGCGCCACGACTCGCTAACTGGGCTCGTCACACGACAGGTCTTCGATGGTGTGCTTGACCGAGAGCTCGAGTCGCTGCGGCGGAGCGACGATGTCGGTGCCGTCTGCTTCTTGGACATCGATCGCTTCAAAATGATCAACGACACGGCCGGGCACAAGACAGGCGACTTCGTATTGCAGCGAGCTGCGGCCCGCATCAGCGACTGCCTCGGTCCGAACGATGTCTTGTCCCGCATCGGAGGCGATGAGTTCGTCATGCTCCTCGGCGGATGTGATCGGGCCGGCTACCAAGAGGTCTGCGCTCAGGTGGTAGTCACGATCGACGACACTCCGTTCGTCGCTGATGGGCGGCTGGTTCGTTGCACGGTCAGTGTTGGACTCGCCTTCATCGGTCAGGAGACCACATCGGCCAATGATGCCGTCGCATCAGCCGATGCTGCGTGTTATGTCGCAAAGTCTCACGGTGGCAACAGATATAGCGTCGCGTCCGACTTGGACGACGAGCAGACGTCGCGGAAGATGGCCGGACCTCTTCTTGTCATGACGCAGAGCGCTATCGAACGGGGCAATCTGCAGATCTATGGCCAGCCCATACGTGCGATCGGGCCGGAAGGAATCTCGGCCACTGAAGTGCTGGTTCGAATGATGGACGATCAGGGCCGGATGGTGGCACCTCATCACTTCATTCCGCTTGCCGAGCGCTATGGGTTGATCACCAAACTCGATGCTTGGGTGGTGACCGAAGCACTTGCACTTGTGTCTGGCGCCGGACGTGTTGAAGCGACAGACGAGGCAACCCGGCTCTTCATCAACCTCTCGGCGACGTCGCTATCGACTGACGGATTCGCTGATCGGATCGCAGAAATCGTGACGTCGTCAAAGGTCGCGCCGGAGCGGATTTGCTTCGAGATAACCGAGACCGGAACGATGCAGAACTTCGAGGGGGCGCTGCGTTTCCTAGAGGTACTCAAGGCCCTTGGGGTCGAGTTCGCTCTCGACGACTTTGGCGTCGGGTTGTCATCCCTAAGCCACCTTCGCCTGCTGCCGGTCGACTATCTGAAGATCGACGGCTCATTGATCCGCGAGATCGCCACAAACCCTCTTGATTCCACCATGGTTGAATCGATCAAGGCCATGGCCGACGCCATGGGTGTCAAGACCATCGCGGAACACATCGAGAGTCAGGCCGCGGTTGATGTACTACGTACGCTGGGAGTCCAGAATGCCCAAGGCTTCTTCCTTGGCCATCCGGCCCCACTCCGCCGCACACTCAACATGAGCGCACACGAGATCAGCCATCACGAGGCTGTCGCTACGATCTGACCGGCCTACTGGTCGGGTGGTGGAAATGGCCTTGTCAGAGGCCAGCCGTAGTCGCTGGGCCCGTTGTCGGTGAGGTAGTCGAGCCGCTCGACAGCGTCGCCGAGCGACGGAATCTCGCCAGCCCGGATCCAATACAACACGTTGATTGGCCGGTTGGGGTTCTGGAACCATTCACTGCGGCGGCGAAGGTAGCTGGCGTGGCCACTCTGGTACATGAAGTGCTTCAGCGAGTCGAGGTCCGTCCACACCGACAAGTTCGGAGCCCACAGCGGGTCTTCCCTGCCGGGGACATCGACGAAGCTCGATGACTCGCCGTCGTCGCTGGTTAGGCGCCAAACGAAGCCGGGCGTGGCTTCGGCGATGGCATTGATGGGAGCCAGAGCGGCTGTGAACTCGGCCATCTCTGGCCCATCGAGAGGAGCGCGGAACAGCCCGAGATTAAGTTGCGCCAACTGGTACGCGGTCATTCCGCGACCCTACAGACGAAGCCAGTGATCTCGTGCCACCGTTCAGGCCAGGAGATCGTGGAGCTCGGGACGGTCGGCAACATGGCCGCGTGCGTAACCGCAGGTTGGAATGATCTTCAGCCCTCTGCGGCGGATATCGGCCAGGACCTCGTCGAGGAACGGAGCCGAGATCCCCTGGCCGCGCAGCCGTGGGTCGACCTGCACGTGAGGTATTGCCATGACACCGCCATCGAGTCGGTAGTCGACCCATCCGGAAAACTCACCGTCGATATGAAGCTCATACCGGCTGGTCTCGGGGTTGTCTGCGATGACCTGTTCTGCCATAGAACCAGGATGCCATGGCAGCCGCGTATTCGGGGAGAGGCCTGACAAAGTCAAGACACCGAGCGAGCGGCGACCAGGCTGTCATCCAGGGTGAAGCCAAGACCCGGCCGGGTCGGCACCATGGCTCGGCCATCAACGTCGAGCTCGATGCGCTCGTTGAACAGATTCACCGACCAGTCCATGTATTCGAGCATCTTGCAGTTAGGTGCTGCCGCGGCCAGGTGCACACCGATCTCCGGGCTGAGATGGGTCGCGACCGGCAGGGTGGCGACATCGCAGACCGCAGCGGCTTGCATCCAGGCGACGATGCCGCCCACGTGATGGGCATCGATCATCACCGTGTCGGCGGCACGCTCGGCCGCGATCCGTCCGAACGGTTCGACGTCGAAGTGGTACTCGCCGTGGGTGATCGGAATCCCAACCTCTCTGACCAGGCGGGTGTAGCCCGCGATGTCACGGTGGTCGATTGGATCCTCCAACCAGTTCAGCCGGTAGGGCTCAAGGAGGGGAGCGACCTCTTTGGTGCGGGCGATGTCCCAACCCTGATTCACATCGACCATGACATCGATGGCGGGCCCGACGGCCTCGCGAACCACGCGAGCCCGCTCGGCTTCATCAGACGCCAAGTTGTTGGCGCCGATGCGGAATTTCATGGCCCGCCAACCTTGCTCGGCCAGGGCGCCGGCCCCCGTATGGAGCGCATCGAGATCGTAATCGCGCCACAGATGCTGGCTGGCGTACACCGGCACGGTTTCAACCGAACGGGCACCGAGGAACGCCGCTACCGATACGCCCGCCTGGCGGGCGGCCAGATCGTGGATGGCGATGTCGATGATGGCCCGGACATAACAGGTGAGGCCCGGGCCCCAATACCCAAGCCGTCGTTTCAGGAGAGAATTGATGCCGATGATGTCAGCCGGATCGAGGCCGGTGAGCCATTCCGCCACTGCCTCGGTGGCTGCTGATAGAGCAGGGACGAGCGCCTGGTCGAAGGCACAGGCCCATCCGAGGCCTTCATTGCCCTCTGCATCGCGAAGACGGAGGATGACGTGTCCCATTTCCGGGATCCCCATGAAGGGACGATCCAACGGCACGCTCACAACGAGCACGTCGTGACTTGTGATCCGGTCTTGGACTGTGGTCATCGCAGGAACCTAGCGGACCGAATTAAAGCAGAAGATTGTGGGCGACGGCGATACCGGCCAGCCTTGGCGCCTAGTCCGAGACCGGCATCCAGTCTGGACGTTCGCCGTTCACCATCTCGACCTGGGCGAAATCGAGAAACGCCTCGAGTCGCCTGATGAGGCCGGCTTCGTTGAAGCGAAAGACGTGGATCAAGGGCTCGTTGGCCACCGCAGCGGGAAGGCCCATCACAACGGTGCTGTGGACGGCAACAGAGTGACCGCAATGCCAGGTCCGGTGGCGGTCGTAGTTGATCGACTCGGCTCTCGACCAAACTTCTTCCATCCCAGCCAGGATCTGGTCGAATCCGGTCGGCGGTACCTCGCCGTCGGTTGGTGGGTCTGCGAACGCCGCATCCTCGGCCCAAACCGTGCGATACATCTCGTGATCGCGTTGTCGCCAGGCTTCGTAGTAGCGGTCGAGTGTGGCGTCGATGATTGAGCGGTCGGCCATCGGCCGATCCTAGATCTAGCCTGCGGCCATGCACTTCAAAGACAAAGTCGCAGTGGTCACCGGCGGGGCATCAGGGATCGGATTCGCCCTCGCCTCCCGTTTCGCTGAACGGGGTGCCAAGGTGGTGCTCGCCGATGTCGAACAGCAGGCGTTGGCTGAAGCAGCCGGGCGACTTACTGGGGCCGGGGCCGAAGTCTTGGCCGTTCCAACCGACGTTTCGAGTAAGCAGCAGGTCGACGACTTGGCCGCAGCGACCATCGACCACTTCGGCGAAGTGCACATTGTTTGCAACAACGCCGGAGTCGGCAGTCGCGGACTACCGATCGCCGACCTGCCAGTCGAAGACTTCGAGTGGATCCTGGGTGTCAACCTGTTCGGGGTGATCCACGGCGTGCATGCCTTCCTGCCGCACCTGCGGGCCCAGAACGAGGGTCACATCGTGAACACCGGTTCGATCGCGTCGTTGGTGAATATGCCCGACATGGGTCCGTACAACACGGCCAAGGCGGGAGTGCTTGCCCTCAGTGAGACGCTTCGTCATGAGCTGAAGAGCGAGGGTTCGGCCGTCGAGATTTCGGTGCTCTGCCCGGGATGGGTGAGGACTTCGCTCGGCACGTCCGATCGGAATCGGCCGGAGGGTTTGGCTGTGCAGTTCACATCCGAGCAAGCCGCAAAGGTGCAAGTTCGTCGCGAGAAGATCGCCAAGCTGTTCGCCGAAGACTCGATCTCGCCAGCGGACGCAGCCGACCTTGTGATCGCGGCCGTCGAGCAAAAGCGGTTCTACGTGTTCACCCACCCGAGTATGGAAGCCGCGGTCGAAGATCGTTTCAACCGGATCCTCACCGCCGAGAATCCGGAAGTGCCCGACATCTAGCTTGATCCGGTAATTCGAAGCTCGACATCTCGACTCGGGTGAACTCCAAAGCCATGTCCTCAACTGAGGCCACGGCGTTTCGACGTTGCACCAAGAGCTGATAGACCGGCGGTATGAGCCGACCCACTGGCAAGAGCCGGGTGACCAAGAAGTCAAAGCCGGTCCACGGCGACCGCCGTCGTCGTAAGCACGGCGACCACTCCCACGAAGAGCAATGGTGCGAGAATCACAAGGCGTGGGAGCCCGTCCGCTAGCGGCGAAATCTGTACCGGCCGACTGAGCGAAGTAACTTAGATCCTCTAAGCAAAACGAGGATCACATGAGCACAACAGCTATCGCTACTGCCAACGAATCTGACAAGACTCACGCCGACCCACAGCATGAAGTCGTGATTCTGGGAGCGGGCGTCGCCGGCATCTACATGATCAAGCAGATGATGGACCGCGGCGTCAACGCAGTTGTCCTTGAGGCTGCCGATGACCTCGGTGGCACCTGGTATTGGAACCGCTACCCCGGAGCCCGCTTCGACTCCGAGAGCTACACCTACGGTTTCTCGTTCTCCAAAGAACTGCTCGACGAGTGGCATTGGAAAGAGCGCTTTAGCGGCCAGCCAGAGAACCTCCGCTACCTCAACTTTGTTGCCGACAAGTTCGGCTTGCGCAGCCATATGCGCTTCAACTGTCGAGTCGAGACCATGCGGTGGGACGACGCGACCACGATGTGGCACCTCAGCCTGCCGAACGGCGAGGAAGTCACCAGCCGTTTCGTCGTCACCGGCCTTGGCCTGCTCTCGACACCGACCCCGCCCCGCCTAGAAGGTATGGAGACGTTCAAGGGCGAGTCGTTCCACACGTTCCATTGGCCAAAGGAGCCGGTCGAGTTGGCCGGCAAGAGGGTGGCGGTCATTGGAACTGGCGCCACAGCCATTCAGTGCATCGCTGAGATCGCAGACAAGGTCGGCTCCCTCACCGTCTTCCAGCGTCGTCCCAACTGGGCAGCTCCCCTCAACAACAGCGAAATCTCTGAAGAAGAGATGGCTGATATTCGTTCGCGCTACGACGAGATCTTCGAGACCTGCGCACAGACCCCCGGCGGCTTCGAGCATGAGCCCGATCGCCGTGGCTTCTACAACCTCACGCGTGAGGAGCGAGTGGCCAAGTGGGACAAGCTCTACGACGAGCCCGGCTTTGGTATTTGGCTACAGAACTTCAGCGAGATCTTCATGGACGAGAAGGCGAACGAGGAGTTCTCTGAGTACATCGCTGAGCGAATCCGTCGGCGAGTGGACGATCCGGCGGTGGCCGAAAAGCTCATCCCCAAGGATCACGGTTTCGGTGTACAGCGAGTGCCGATGGAGACCAACTACTACGAGGTCTACAACCAGGACAACGTCGAGCTGGTCGACATCAGCGAGACCCCACTCGAGTGCGTCACTCCGGAAGGAATTCGCACGAGCGATCGCGAGTTCGAGTTTGACCTCATCGTCTACGCAACTGGTTTCGATGCCATGACCGGCACCTTCGACAAGATCAACATCGAGGGTGTCGGCGGCCAGACGCTGCGAGACAAGTGGAAAGACGGCCCCGCCACCTTCCTCGGTATTCAGGTCAACGGTTTTCCCAACATGATGATGCTGGGCGGACCGCAAAGTGGTTCGGCCTCGACCAACTTTCCTCGGGGCATCGAGAGCGGCGGTGGTTGGGTGACCGAGATGCTCGAGCACGCATGGAAGAACGGCCACACTCGTATTGAGCCGACGCTCGACGCCGAGGCCGACTGGAGCAAACATGTGGCTGATATGTACGCCACCATGCTGATGCGAAACGCCAAGAGCTGGTTTACCGGCTACAACTCGAATGTCGACGGACATGAGCACGGCAAAACCCGCTACTTCGTTTATAACGGCGGCGGTCCCAAGTTCATGCGCCGCCTCAAGCGAGTGGCCGACGCTGGCTACGAGGGCATCGCTCTCTCCTGACTCGTCCCCCATCGGAGGACCGATGGGGAAACCTTGCTGGCGCTGGAAAGGGAGTGGACATGCCCGAGATTGCTGATCTGTTCAGCTACGCCGACTCGCCGTTGGACATCGAAGCGAGCGTGGCCGAATCTCATCGCTCCGTTTGGAGCCAGCTCATGAGATCAGGCACCTGGTGGACGGCGACGGAACAACTGGCCATCGCCGCCAGGGCGCGGGCTGGTTTCGAGGCACGCGCCCGACCACCATGGAGCCGTGATTTACCCCAGGAGGTCGAAGGTCTTCCAACTGCAGCCCTCGTCGTTATTGATGCGCTCGTCGCCAACCCGAGCTCGATCGACGCTTCCTGGGCGGCTGAACGAATCGCGGACGTAGGAGACGGTCACTACGTCGAACTGGTGAGCGTGGTCGCAACCGTCGTGATGGTCGACATGTTCGCGGCCTGCGCCGGCAGCCAGTTGGCTCCGCTTCCGATCGCGTCCAGCGATCCGGGCGTGCCGTCTTCTATCTATCCGGATGGCCTCGGCGATATCGGTGCTTACGTTCGGCTGCTCGACCCCTTCCCTTACGCCAATGTTGCCCGGGCCCTCAGTCTTGTTCCCAGTGCCAACCTTTTGTTTCGCACCACCAGTGTGCCGATGTATTCCGCTCCCGGCATGAGTGACCTCATCTGGACCACCCCACTGACACGACCGCAGGTCGAGCTGGTCGCATCGAGGGTGGCAGCAATGAACGAGTGCTTCTATTGAACGACCGCCCACACCACGCTGCTCCGTGCGAGCAGCGACGCCTTAGGCGGAGAGGCCAATCTTGAAGCTGCCGTTGGCCGCGAAGCTGACCAAGTTGGCGTAACTCACGGCGATCTGCTCATCGGGTTCGCCGAAGCGGCGGTGAAAGGAGAGGCCCTGGCTGATCTCCGGCGTGACCTGGTAGCGACAATTGGGGCTGACGCTGCAGCCCAGACAGCTGCGACCGTCGCTGCATTCAGCGGTTTGGTGCGTGTCGCCGACGGCACCGGTATCCCGATTGACGAAGGCTTGGCGTCTGCCAGCGTTGACATTCGCAAAGACCTCGACTTGGAGACGTTCAGCGGCGCTGCCAACTCGGTGGGTGAGTCCGTTGGCGTCTCAGACTTCGTTGACGTTGATGCCCTCTGGAAAAACTGAGGTCACCGAGTGGGCCGAACGGCTCAAGGTCACACGGGGAACGCGCCGATGAACTTGGGTGTCCTCGCGCTTCCCGAAAACACCACATAAGCGCCCTCGCGCTAACCGTCACCCCGCGCGGGCTGCTCGTGTCACGATAGGTGTGTTTTCAGGAGCGGCTTACGTTGGCCTAACTGCGAACATCGGATTCGCTGTTCAGGCTGCCGACGAGGCCAACGAGGTAGATGCTCTGGCCGCTGCCACCGCTGTCTCTACGAGCAACGCTCTCCCACCGTCGGTGCCGGATGTGTTGGCGCTGGCTGATGGCGACGAATTCAACGGGGGTGCTACTCCTGCAACAACTTCGCCACCTCCGGTCGAGCCCGCGTTCACGAAGGCTGGCCTGATCATCTTCGACGCACCACCCAGCACAGCGGCGACGACACCGCCGACCCAGCCGCCGACGAGTGCTGCGGCCGCCCCGCGGCCGACAACGACCCAATCACCGGGCGGTGGGTCAACAACTGCGGCCCCGCGAACCACGACATCTCCGGCCATCGAGAGTTCGACCACGCAACCTCCGACAGCCTCTCTCCCAACGACGGCGCCCGCGACGACCGCGCCTCCCACGACCGCGCCCGCAACAACTGAGCTGCCAACGACTCAGCCACCAACGACTCTGCCGGCCACGACCCAGCCGACGACGACAATCACGAGCGGTGCCAGTTGACATCGAGCCCGTCGGTTTCGTCGACCCTCCCCAGCCAGTGGGCTGATCGCCGGATCGAGGCCATGGGCACCAACGTGCACTTGATGGTGCGGGCCAACCCGACCAACGTCGGCCTGGTGTTGGATGAAGCCGAAGCTCAGATCCATGCGGCCGAAGCGCGATGGAGCCGGTTCAAACCATCGTCTGAGCTAAGCCAGATCAACCGGGCGGTCGGTCAGCTGACCCTGGTGTCGCCCCAGACGTTCGAGCTCCTGGCGCTGTCGTGTCGTGCCTCGCTTGCAACCGGGGGAGCCTTCGACCCGACGGTCGGCGGGGCCCTTGTTGCGCTCGGTTACGACGACGACTTCGAATCGGTGAAAGTCAGCGGTCGCGGGCTCCACCGGGCCGATGGCAGTGTTAACCAGCGCAGTGTTAACCAGTGGAGTGTTGACCAGTGGAGTGTTAACCAAGGGAGTGTTCAGCGAGGGAGTGTTGATCTCTTTCCGGAGACTGGCTCGGTCTTGTTGACCGGCGATGCTCAGCTCGACTTCGGCGGCATTGCCAAAGGGTTCGTTGCCGACAAGGTGGCTGCTCAGCTGATAGCGAGTGGTGCCGATGGGTGCTGCGTGAACATCGGCGGTGACGCTCGCATGCTCGGGGTCGGACCCGATGACGAAAGCTGGCTCGTCCTCCTTACCTGCGATGGCGCTCGCGAGACCCGGACTATTCGACTGGCCGAGGGCGCCGTCTGCACGTCGTCGGCAACGAAACGCCGTTGGCAGTCCGCAGGTGGGCCGGCTCACCATCTGATTGATCCCACCACCGGTCAGAGTCGCTCGACTGGGCCGACCACGGTTACTGCTATCGCCGCGACCGCTACGTCGGCCGAGGTCATCACCAAGTGGATGATGGCCGGTGGATCACCCGCTGACTTCGAAGCGACGGGGTTGACGGTGGACCTCGATGGGGCGATAACCCACCACCGGGGTCTCGAGTTGTTTCTGACGTGAATGATCAGATCTGGTGGTACGCCACCCGCGCCGCAGGGCTAATGACGTGGGCTACCGCCATGACCTCGATCCTGATCGGGCTGGCTCTCTCCTTCTCAGCGCGGGTCTTCTCAGCGCGAGCACCGTTCTCTGGCCAACAGAAGAAGAACCTGGGCCTACTAATTCGACGACGGCCGAACCGGGCGTGGCTGCTCGATCTTCATCGATTCGTCGGCGGCCTTTCCGTTCTGTTCTTGGCGATCCATATGGTCACGCTGTGGGCCGACAGCTTCGTTCACTTCGGTGGGGCCGAGTTGTTCCTTCCGTTCGCCTCCGAGTGGCGTCCGTTGCCCGTCGCCTTTGGTGTTGTGTCGGCCTGGTTGTTGGCCGGCATCGAAGCCACATCGCTGGTGAAGACCCGGCTTCCCGACGCTCTGTGGCGTTTCGTGCATCTGGGTGCCTACATCGTCGCCGTCTTCGGCACGGTGCATGCCATCACCGCCGGATCGGACACCGGGCATCCCGTGGTTGTCGCCGTCGGTGGGCTGATGCTGCTATCGGTGGTTGGGCTGACCATTGTGCGTCTCGCGATGCTCCGAACCCCGGCCGCTGCCCACGCACCGATCGTTGATCGGGAAGAACAGCTGCGCCTGGCCCGACAACATCGCGACCGAGAAGCGCTCCGCCAGAGGTTGCGCCAGTCAAGCGATCCGCGCTGACTTCGTCAGCGGGTAAGGCCCAGGAAAGAGGCTGGCGGGGCGTAGGTTGGGAAAACGCTGTTCATTCCGGTCGGACCCAGCCCGACGCGGTTCGCGAGGATCTCGACGATGACCTTGCGGTAGTCGGTAAGGACCGTCAGATCGCCCTCGGTCGGGTCATCTTCGATTACGTCCGGATAGTCGTCGCCGAACACGCCACCTTGGATTCTGCCACCCATGGCCATGATTGTGGCGGCCCGTCCGTGGTCGGTGCCGCCTGACCCGTTCTCGTTGATGGTTCGGCCGAACTCAGTGATCACGATGATGCTGGTCTCGTTAATGGCGCCGTCGGTTGCGAGGTCGTCGGTGAAAGCCCGTAGCCCGGCAGCCAACTGCGACGCTCTTTGCCAGAACCGACCATCGGTGTCGCCAGGCGCACCCAGATCGCCGTGATGGTCCCAACCGCCGAACTCGATGGCCGCTGCGTACAGGCCAAGACCAGAGCGGAGCATGGTGGCGACCTGCTCGAAGTCGCGTCCCAGTTTGTTGTTGGGATAAGCCCCTGACGGTGTGGAGTCCAGCGCTTCGACTCCGTCGAGTACCGACAACAGATCGCCTCCCGTGGCGCTGACCGCACCCTGAGCGCCGGTGTAGAGCGAATCGAGAACGGTTCTGCCCCGAGCGCGGTTGCGGAAACCATCGAGGCCGAACGAGCGCAGGTCGGGCACGGTTAATGCTTTGGCTGGCCCGTCGGTTATGTCCTGGGGTTGGTACGACTTGTCGACGATGGGGAGGGCTGTGCCTACCCCTTGGGAGGCGACCAGACGATTCAGCCAGCCTGAACGCACACCGGGACTAGCTGAGCCTCGTTCCCAGTAGCGCTCGGCCTGGAAGTGGCTTCGAGTTCGGCTCTCGCTGGCCGGAAGACCGGAGGCAGGAATGATGGCGAGGTTGCCGCTGGCCCACATCGTCTCATGGAGAGGGGCGAGGGCGGGGTGGAGCCCGACGATGCCATCGAGGCCCGAGGGGAACACCACGTTTGGGTTCCCGGCCGAGACGAGGGGGAGCGCTCCACCCGGATCTCCTGGTGGGGGTATGCCAATTGTTGGTCGCAGGGCTTGGTAACTGCTGTGATCGTAAGGCGGTGTCAGGCTGAGTCCATCGGCACCGCCGCGTAGAAAGACGACGACGACGGCGTCCCCGGCAGCAGGGTTGCCGGGTGTAGCGAAGGCCATGCGCGGGGCGGCAAGTGCCGCAGCCCCGACCGCCGTTGTTGCTGCCGCGGCTCCGAGGAAGTGACGTCGACCGACTTGCCGCCGTTCGGCCGCAGGGATTGGGCCAGAATTGGCCGTGGGTGCGGGGTTATTCGATCGGGTGAGAATCATGGTTCCCTGTAGTGGTTGGTTGATTACTGACCGTCGCGGCATCACCGCACCTGATATTGGGGGTGGGCCAGCAAGAAACTGGCGAGTTCGCCGAGCTCATCGACGTCCAACGATGGGGCCGACGCCCCTTCGCTCGTCTGCAGGGTCGTCACAATGGCTGCCCGCTGTGCCAGGGTGAGTCCGGGCAGACCGAACCGTTGCTGTAGCTCATCGATGAGTTGGCCCACCGTCGTCGCCGAGCCTCGCAGAGCAAGAAGATCGGATGAGATCACATCGGGGTCGGTCTGGTTGCCGAAGAAGTTGTTGGCCAACCGCGAGGTGAAGGCCCATCGCTCGAGCAGGCCGTCGGCGCTCAACCACGAGTCGGCGTCGTCGGCATACCCGTCTGGTTGCTCCCATCGCCAGGGAACATGGTTGAGATCGCGTAAGCGCGAGTACAGCGTTGAGGCGGCGTCGGTGAGCGGGCCCTCGGGCACAACGCTGCCGAGCGACCGTAAAGAGGCGATCACCAGCTCGAAGGGTCGACGCAGTTTCATGCCTTCGGAATCGGCAAACGCGGCGCTGCGGAAGATGTGGCGAAGGGTTGGGGCCAGGGCCGTGTCATTGGCCAAATAGATGGCAGCCGTCGAGGCTATGAGTGCCTCAGGTGGGGTGTCGGTAACGAAACGGCGAATCAGCTTGTAGGCGATGTGTCGGGCCGTCGTTGGGTGGTGAGCGAGGTAGCCGATGAGGCCATTGCCGGCCGCCTTCTCTGAGCGACCGGCGCTCGAGAACCCGCCGCCGAGCACGGTGACGGTGGGTGTCCAATGGTAATTGCTTCGGTAGACGAAGTCGCTGAAGTCTGATGCGTTTCTGTCGGTAACCGCGCTCCAGCCGCTCATGATGTGAGCCGCCGCGCTTACGTCTTGCTCGGTGTAGATCTTGTTTCCGGCTGGATCGATTCCCAGGGTGTGCAGCTCGAGCAGCTCGCGGCCGTAGTTCTCGTTGACACCGCGACTGCTGTTGGCGTTGCTCCTCACGTTGTCGAGGTAATACAACATGGCCGGCGATTCAGCCGTTGCCATGAGCAGGTCTTCGAAGCGACCCATGGCGTTCGGCCTGATGACGTTCTCCTGGTAGTCGATATGCAGGTGTCGCCAGTTGCCGTCGTCGATGCGGATGTTGAAATGGTCCATCCAGAAGTGGGCCATCATCTCGAACAATTGATGCTGGCTATAACGCGCACGAATGACGTTTGAGTGCACCAACTCCTCGGTGACCGGGTCGTTGGTTTCGCGGGCAATGTTGTAGGCCTGCTGGCGGCTCGCGGCCAGAGTGCGGAACCCGCTGAGTCGCGCTTCGGTAGCCGGCTCCGCGAATCCCCATTCGAGCTGTTGTTCGATCCACCCGGAGACACCAAGGTTGTCCATGGCCGCTTGGATCTCTGGCGTCACGCCAAAGGTCAAGCGGTTTGCCACCAACAAAGCAGCGGCAGCAGGTGGTGGAGGGGCATCTGTTGGTGGGGTAGTCGGTGGCGGGGTGGTGGTGGGAATAACGGGGTTGGTCGGAGGTCGGGGAGCGGAGTGCCCAAGGCCGGGCAAGCTGATGGCAGTCGTCGCTGTGGCAGCACTGGTCGTCGTGGTTGCCGGTTTGGTTGTTGTCACAGGACCCGGCTTGATTGTGTTCTTCGGGCTGCTGATGGGTGTCGTGGCGTTCGTCGGCGGTCTGCCGGTCCCGCTGGTTGTCGAGGTCGATGTCGAGACCTGACCGGTATCTGGCTTCGGTCGACGAGGAGGTCTGGTGGTGGCCGTTGTGCCGCCATTGTTGGCGTCGTCGTGGTTGTTCTCGACATAGAACGGTAGCGATTGCGGGACGCGGGTGATGCCCGGATCCACTGCCAGATCGGGGCTTATGGTGCTGCTACCGACGTCGTCAGCCGACTCGCAGGCCGCCGCGAGAGCGGCGATAGCCACGACGCCGAGCACACTACGGCGATCGATCCCGCGGACGGGTTCTGAGTCGGTTGGGGCAACCGGGTGGGCCATAAGGCTCATTTCTGACGGAGGACGAAGGAGATTCGACCCGGTCACCGCAACCGAAAGGTTCAGGCCAACTAGGTCGTTTGCTCTATCGGGTATTCGGCCATCGAAACTTGAGGGATCTGTCTCCGTCGAGGGTCGCCAGTCTGACGGCGGCCTCGAATTAGCTTTCTGAACATGAAGCGCATCACCGGTACCGCAGTCGCGTTCCTCTTGGTGGTCACGGGTCTGGCGACAGACAACAACCCGGTGTCCGCCAGTCATTGGAGCTATCAGGACACCGTGAGCGAGCCGACCTGCACCAAGGTCACGCCGACGTACTTCGCCTCTACTGGGCGTTCTTCGACCGAGAACCCGACAACATTGGCGCCGAATACTGGATCCGCTCGTACAACTCGTGTCAGTGGGGAACCGCTCGCATCGCCCAGTTCTTTTCTGTCTCACCCGAGTTTGTTGCGACCTATGGATTGCCAACGGACGAAGAGTTCGTCGAGCTGGCCTATGCAAATGTTCTTGATCGGGTGCCTGATGTTGGAGGCGCAGCCTTTTGGCTCGATCGATTGACCGGCGGTCAGACGCGTGCCTCGATGATGACCGATCTGGCCTTCAGCTCGGAGTTTCGCGCCGCGCATGCACTACCAAGCGACGGCACAACAAACACTGGCTGTTTGTCAGTGGCGCCAGGTATCCACGACCCGGTTCCTCTACTCGTGGCCTTCAGTTCGGCGTGGGACGCCCAAGCCTTCGAGTTCATGGAGGCGTATGCGACTGACGCGGTCATCAACGTTGGCCGCGAGTGGTGGCAAGCCCCGAACAGCGGGGTCGTCTCTGCCATTACGGTGGGAGAGGCTGGTGCAATCCTCGCCGACTGCGGGCATCCCGGTTCGAACGAAACGTCCTGTCAGTTCTCTGTCGGCGTGCCAGGAGGCGGAACCGAGCGCCCGCTCTTCAACATCGTTTTTCTCGACAAGGGCGTTCAGGGTCTGTCGATCATCTTCCTGGAGTTTGGCGGCGACGGGACGAGCTGATCGCTCACCTCGCCGGTAGGGCGTACGAACCTTGGGAAACCGAGGTTGGCCGTTGTTCATCGGTTGTCCAAACCGTGACCGATCCAACAATCGTCTTTGATCCGACCGAATGCAGCTCGGCCCGACCCCACAAGATCTCGCCGACGGCGGGTCGCAGGTATCGGATCGAGAGTTCGCTGGTCATCGCCATCGCCTCGAGGCCAATGGCCCCAAAGCAGGCATACCAGAGGGCCATGTCGGCTATCGCGAACTGAGTGGGTCCCGACACGAACCCACCGGGCCGTAGAACGGTTGGAGGCACAGCCTGAGAGACGACGACATGACGGCCCGAAACCTCGAGGCACGCGATGTCTGGACCAGCGGGCCAGTGTTCCGCCACGAAAGCAGCAATGGACGCAGGATTGACACCAGCAGCTGCGGCTATACGACCTTCGGACACACGATCTTCGGACACACGATCTTCGGACACACGACCTTCAGGCACAGAGCCACGATAGTTGTTCGATATCCGGGGCAGGCGGCCCGCGAGGCCGGTCGCTACTTGCGCATTGAGATGAGGTCGCCGGCCTCGACGGGAGGGTGAGCGGCGATGGCCTCTTCATTCGGTTCGGTGCCCCAGCCCGGCCGGTCGGACAGTATGAGATGCCCATCGACATAGACCGGTGGGTGAGTGACAAGCTCGTCGTCCCACGGGATGCGGTCGATGTCGGTCTCCATGATGCGCAGGTTGGGCACGGCGGCGCAGAAGTGGGCGCTCATGTACGTGCACAGGTGTCCGTAGTAGTTGTGGGGCGCAACGTTCACCTCGAAAGCGGCTGCGACGGCAGCCATCTTCATCGACTGCCAGGTGCCGTTCCAAATGGTGTCGATGATGCCGACATCCAACGCACCAGCCTGGAAGTAGGGGAGAAAGCCCTTGCTGCCAAACAGCGTCTCGCCACCGCTGATGGCATTGCCGCTGGCTTCTCGAACCCGGGCCAGGGCCTCCGGCGAGTCGTGGTCGATCTCCAACCAGAACATGTCGAGGTCGGCCAGCTCCTTGACGATGCGGAGCAGTCCTTCGGTGCGGGCGTTGAAGTTGATGTCTAGTAACAGGTCGACGTCGGGGCCGGCTCCTTCCCGCAGCGCCTCGAGATGGCGGGTGATGTTCCGCAGCACTGAGCGCTCGACGTTCAGACCCGGATCGTCGGGTTGGCCAAAGCCGGGGAACCAGCCGTGGGGCACACCGGCGTCGTCGTAGTTGAAGATGTTCGTTTTGAGGGCGGTGAAGCCCGACTCGCGTACCTCGGCACCCAGGTCGACCACCTGCTCGATGTGGTTGATTTCGTTGCCGTACCACTGGGGCAGGCTGATGCGCCACGTCGCGCAATGCGACCAGTAGACCCGAATGCTGTCGCGCACTTTGCCACCGAGCAACGAGTAGACGGGAATGCCCAATGTGCGAGCCTTGGTGTCGAGCGCAGCATTCTCGATGGCGCCGATGGCCATCGACACCGAAGAGCCAGCGGCGGCCCTGGTGAGGGTGGACAGTCGGGTGGTGAGGCGTTCGATGTCGTCGACTGGCTTGCCGATGACGTGAGGTTTCAGGGTGTCGATCACCGACGTAGCGCCAGGAGATCGAAGGGACTCTTCGTACTCGGCCCACCCGACTACCCCATCGGTGGTTGTCATCTTCAGATAGTGGTAGTTGCGCCAGCCGGCGCCAGCGTGCAGGTGTTCGAGGGCAGCAATGGTGACCATGGTCAAGTATTGCCGGGGCGAGTCTCGCCAGCCCGTTGGACTGGCGAGCTCGGCCTTCTAGCTCTTCGCCTTCTTGAACCAGGCGTCTTCCTCGGCGAACCGCTCGGCGTTCCATGCCAGGGCGGCGTTGAGGCCCTCGTCACGACGCATCTCGTTGAACGTCTTGATCTCCGGTGATGACTCCTGGCTCACCATGCCGAGTGCTTGAAGTTCCTGCGATCGTTCGATCACCTGGCGGATGCCCATGAGCTCGTAGGACATGTTCACCAGCTTCTTGTTGTACTGCACCGTGCTGCGTGGCAGCTTGGCGATGGTGTTGGCCTGAAAGCGCACGGCAGCGTCGAGCTCGTCGATGGGCACCACCTGATTTACCAGATCGAGGCGCTTGGCTTCGGCTGCGTCGATGAGGTTGCCGGTGTAGAGCAACTCGCGAGCCTTCGTCATGCCGATCACCCACGGCCAAACGGCCGGAATGTAGGCACCACCAGTGCGGATCTCGGGTGCGCCGAACTTTGAATCTTCCGAGCAGATTCGTAGGTCGCAGAAGGTGGCCGTTGCCAGTCCGCCGGCGATGCAGTAGCCGTGGATCTGAGCAATGATCGGCTTGGGGTTGTTCCAGAACACGTCCCACCAAGCGGTGCCGTTGAAGCCCTTGCCATCGAGCAGGCGAGCCCGGGTCTGCACGCCGTCATCGTCGGCAGAGTCGCCCGAGATGTCGAAGCCGGCGCTGAACGCCCGGCCCGAGGCCTTCAGGACGATCACGCGGATGACGTCATCGTTCCAGCCAGCGTCTTCTAGGGCGTCGCGCACCTCGAGCTGCAGCTCGACCGACAGGGCATTGAGCTTGTCGGGCCGGTTCAGGGTGATGAAGGCGGTGGTGCCTTCTTTCTCGTAGGTGATGGTCTCGTAAGTAGCGCTGGTTGAGCTCATGGACCAACGATCATCGCGCTAAAGCCTGGTGCGGCGCCGATCAGCGAGCTCCGTCGGCTGCTTCTTGTCAGCCCTGATCCAGCCGAGTCAGCAGCTCGAGGATGGCGTCGCCGTATTTTTCGACTTTGGCCGGGCCGATGCCCGGCACGTTCAACAGTGCCTTCGGCGTGGCCGGTTGTGTGGCCGCGATGGCGGCTGCGGTTTTGTTGTCGAACACGACATAGGCCGGCTTACCGTCACGCAATTCGTGCCTAAGCTGGCACAGCGCGTCGTAGCGAGCCTCACCTGCCGGATCGAGGCCCCCAGCAGGCTCAGTCTTCTTGGCCCGCTTCGTCTTGGTCGCAGCGGTGGGTTCGGGCTGGTGCAGGGCAACGACGTGATCGGCCGATGGTTCGGTTGTGAGCTCAGCTACAAACGGACTGGGGTTGGCGCCGGTCACGATGGTGGCGTGGGTGCGGGCCCGGGTGATAGCGACATGAAACAGGCGGCGCTCTTCCTCCACGTCCTCGGCCAGTCGATGCGGGTACTGGTCGGCCTGAGCCAGGTGGACGATGACATGAGGCCACTCCTGGCCCTTCACCCGATGAACCGTGGCTAAAACAACGCCATCGTCAGACCGTTGGATTTCGAGACGATCACGCAACCACGATCCGAACTGCACCGGGTCGTCATATTGGGTGGCGAGGTGCTGCATCGCGGTGAGATCGTCGCCCTGAGCGGCTCGGTTCATGCCTCGACGATGAGCGTCGAGCCCGCCGACGGCACCGGCCAACCCGATGCTCTCGATCAATGCGTCCACGACATCAGATGTGGTTCCACCATTGGTCACCACAGCCTGGAGTGACGAAATGTCGGCCACGAACTCAAGCAGACGGTCGGTGTCTTTCTCGGTGTTCAGACGCTCGGCCAGTCGCGTAAGGTCGTCGATACTGCCCTGCTCGGATATCCAGTCCGAAATTCGAGGATGGAACGATCGGGACGGTCGCAGCATCGCCTCGCGAACATCGTCGGTGTTGAAGCGGGTGGGGCCGCCGCTGCCGCTGGTGGCTAGCCGAATCCAGGCCAGCGTCGAACGAACGGCCGTGCGACTCATGAACTCGGTTCCAACACCGCCGGCTACCGGAATCCCTGCGGTGGCCAGTGACACCTGTACCGGCGCAAGTAGCGCGTTTACCCTGGTCAGCACGGCGACATCGCCAGGTTGAGATCCCTTCGCCAGGGCTGTGGCCACGGCATTGCTGGCTGCAGCCACCGGATCGGCCGAGGCAGCAATCGACCAGCCGTCAGTATCGGTCGACGAGGCCCGGATGGTCTTGACCACCCTTCGCTTGTTGTGACGCAGCAGACGGTCGACGGCGTCGACGATGTCGCTGGGGCATCGATAGTTCACTTCGAGCGGATGCGAGGCAGCGCCCGGGAACAGTTGGTCGAACTCGATAAGCCAGCCGGGGTCGGCGCCGTTGTAACCGTAGATGGTCTGATCGTCGTCCCCGACGCCAAAGACTGACCCTCCGGGTGCGGCCAGAAGGCGAATGAGTAGAACGTGGGCCGGTGTTAGGTCTTGGAACTCGTCAACCAGCATGACCCGACAGGCGAGCTGAGCAGTCCGTCGGGCTTCGGGTTGGGTTAACAACACCAAAAGAGCGCGGTAGATCTGATCGTCGAAGTCGACCGCCTGGCGTTGTTCGAGGGCGGCCCGGTACTTGGGCCATACGTCAGCCAGCCCGGTTACTTCTCCGTCGTAGCGGCCTTCGGCTTCGGTCGGGGTCAGCAGGCCCAGCCTGATGAGGCTGAGCGCTTCGATCCAGGGAGCCACAGGGTCGCTGTTGCGGCGGCGGGGAAACGAAACGAGCTTGCTGATGATGTCCCGGACGTCGAGCTCGCCGATGGTCCGCCAGCGGGTGGGCTGAGGAGCGAATGGCGGCGTTCCGTTGACGATGGCCAGGCCAATGGCATTCAGTGTTCGGACACTGAGCGAGGAAAGATCGGCCGTGCGGTCAGTCATCTCCTCCTGCGCTCGTTTGTTGAAGGCAACCAGGCTCACAGCACTGGCGGGCAGGTTCCACTGGCTTAGCAAGTGTCGGGCACGTTCGGTGAGGACACGGGTTTTGCCGGAACCGGCTGGCGCAATGATTCGGGCCGAGCCGCCGGGATGGGTAACTGCTGCGAGCTGATCGGTCGCTAAGTCGGCGGTCGACGCGTTTGTGATCGGAACGTCGAACGACGCGTGCTCGATAGAGACCATCGGCAAGACCGGCAAACCGTCGATGAGGCCTTGATGGCTTGTCGGGCCGCCATCGAGCCAGACGACGGTGCCATCGGCCAGCACGACATCGCCCGGCTTGTCGCTCGGGCTGTCATTTGGCCCCACAACCACGGGCGTTGCCCCGGCGTGGATGGCACGGTCGAGACCACCCCATGTCGGTTGCTGAGTGCGGTGATCAAGCGAGTTGCTCCAAACCAGGTGGAACAGCTCGTCGAGTTCGAAGGTGAACCGGGGACCCAGCTCGAAAGGCGCCGTCGTCGTGCTTGACCGGGGATCGTCGTCGAATGGCGCGGCCAGCTCGATGACAAGCCGATGTCGCTGGTGGTGGGCGGCCCGGAGCTGTTCCAACGCCGACGACGGCTCGTTCATCACCGTATTGTCGATGGTGAGACGCGGCGCAGTGTCCCATGGCGGGGGAGCGGCGGCGCCCTCTTCGACCACGAGGTGGCGGGCCAGTGCATCTGGGCCGGCAGACGCCACCGCACCCGATGAGGGGATTCGAAGCAGTGTCGCAGTTCGAGGTGCAACAGATCGACGACCGGGTTGAGGTCGACTCGATGGCTGTTTCGCAGGTGTCTGGTCGCCAGGGTCGGTACCCAGCTCAGCCGCGCCATTGACTGGCGCCACCTCCTGGCCGTTGTGGTCAAGCCAGCACTGGCGAACCTGGCCCGCGCGGTCGTGTTCAGCGCCGCAATAGACGCAAGCAATCGCCATTGGTTCGCAACCTAGCCACTTCTAGCGCTCGGTCTTCTCACTTCGGCTCATTCCCCCGCGAACGGGCGCTATAGGGTCTGAAGATGGCCGTCGACTCCGCCCTTCTCGCTATTCATGAGCTCGGTAGCCGGTGGGCTGACCGAGCCTTCGATGCCGAGCAGGAGGGGCGGATTGCCTCTGACACCGCCGATGAGCTGCAGTCGCTCGAGGTGCACCGGTTCCTGCAACCGATGGTTCATGGAGGACGTCAAGATTCGATCCATTCGCACATGCGGTTGGTCGCCGCCATCGGCGAGTACGACGTTGCCACGTCGTGGTGCGCAGCGGTGTGGAGCATTCACAACTGGATGGTGGCGTTGTTTCCCGATGAGGGTCAGAAGGAAGTGTGGGCAGACCCTTCTGCGTTGACCAGCGCGTCGATCGTGCCCAGGGCCGCGTTCGAGACCGACGGAGGCGATGTCAGCGTTCATGGACGGTTCTCATTCGCCTCCGGCTGTGACCACGCCGGCTGGTTGGGAGTCGGCGGCATGGCAACCTTCCAGACGGCCGGGACAGAACAGATCACGCCGGTCATTTGTCTTTTGCCAGCAGCTGAGGCCGCGATAGACCACGACTCATGGCATGTCGTTGGCCTGTCGGGCACCGGCAGCAAGGACATCGTGATCGAGCAGCCGCTTCGTATTCCCGCTCATCGGGTGTTACGGGTTGCCGATGCGATCACTCGCTCGGCGCCCGGTCAGCTAGCTGACGATCGGGTGCTCTATCGAGCGCCGTATCGGCCGACCGCCATTCTCGTGCTTGCCGCCCCCGCTATCGGGGCGGCCCGGGCCGCTGTGCGCCGATTTCGAGAGCGGCTCGATGGGCACCAGCTCTTCATGGTTCAGTCGAGTCAGCGATCCGACCCTGCGGCCGGCGCCCGTTTGGCCGAGTCGTCGGCCGACACCAATGCAGCCGAACTGGTTTTGCTCGACGCCGCCAGGCGTTTGGACGAGATGGCAGCCACTCCGCAGGAACAACTTGACCCCGTCGACGTGGCCACGATCCATCGCGATGCTGCCTATGGCGTGAGGCTCTGCGCCCGCGCCGTCGATCGTCTGTACGAAGCGAGCGGCGGCAGCTCGCTGCAGCGCGACGAACCGATGCAGCGAATCTGGCGCGATGTTCATGCAGCTCGATCACACGCCATCCTCACCTGGGATGCGGCCGCTACGAACTATGCCGCCGCCGTTCTCGGCTAGAACTCGCCTGCGATTTCGTGTGCAGGCCGTAACCTGCGGCAGTGCCAACCCCATCGTCGACGAGCGGTCAGCCGCTCGGGATTGGCGCCGTTTCGGCCGCCGTCACCTTCATGGGAGTTGGAAGCGTGGTGGCCAAGGCCGCTGCTATCGAGGGCCCAGTCCTTGGATTTCACCGAGTTTGGGTAGCCACCCTGCTGTATTTGGGGCTTTTTATGGCCTTTGGCGGTCGGCCCAGCTTTGAGGCACTGAAGGCGGCGGCGCCTGGTGGGTTCTTCTTCGGGCTGGAGGTGGCGTTCTTCTTCTCATCGATCCAGCTGACGACCGTCGCCAACGCCACGATGCTGATCGCGCTCCAGCCGGTGGTTGTCTTGCTTTTCTTCTCCCGCCGCTTCGGTGAGCAGGTTGGCCGAGCCGAATTGCTGCTTTCGATGGTGGCGCTCGGCGGTGTCGGGCTCGTTGTATTTGGATCGACCGACTCGCCGTCGTGGAGCC